>RFSD01000047.1 GCA_009924165.1 Chitinophagia bacterium
TTAATTGGGAACTAATCAAAGGGTCAACCATTCCTAAACCATTTTTTTTAAGTGGCGGAATTGGTCCTAATGACATACAAGGGATACAAGTGATGGAAAAAACAAAAGCAGGAAAATCATTACTTGCTTTGGATATCAATAGTCAATTTGAATTGACGCCTGGGATGAAAGATTTAGAAAAAATAAAAATATTTATCAATGCATTTATTTAATGAATTAACCAATTATCAGCAGCCAAGCGAAGAAGGGTATTATGGGCAGTATGGTGGGGCTTATATTCCAGAAATGCTTTACAGTAATGTAGAGACATTGAAAAATCAGTATTTGCAGATTATGGATGATCCTGCTTTTAAAGCCGAAGTAGCTGCTTTGTTGAAGGACTATGTGGGAAGGCCAACGCCTTTATTTTACGCTGAGCGATTGAGTGCCGAAATTGGCGCAAAAATTTATTTAAAGCGCGAAGACCTTTGTCATACTGGTGCACATAAAATCAACAACACGATTGGGCAAATTATTTTGGCACAAAGACTAGGCAAAAAGAAGATCATTGCAGAAACTGGTGCTGGTCAACATGGTGTGGCTACTGCAACTGTTTGTGCATTAAAAGGAATGGAATGCGTGGTGTATATGGGTGAAAAAGATATTGAGCGACAAGCACCCAACGTGGCAAGAATGAAAATGCTAGGTGCGAAAGTGGTGCCCGCTGTAAGTGGAAGCAAGACTTTAAAAGATGCCACCAATGAAGCAATACGTGCATGGATCAACGAACCAGATACCACACATTATATTATTGGTAGTGTGGTAGGCCCGCATCCTTATCCCGACATGGTCGCTCGTTTTCAAAGTGTAATTAGTGCAGAAATGCGCACGCAATTAGAAGAAGTCACTGGTTCGCCTTTGCCAACGCATGTGGTCGCTTGCGTGGGTGGAGGAAGTAATGCTGCTGGCGCTTTTTATCATTATTTAAACGAACCTACTGTGGAGCTAGTGGCTGTAGAAGCTGCAGGACATGGGGTGCATTCAGGCATGAGTGCTGCCACCACGCAGTTAGGAAGCACTGGAATTTTACATGGTAGTAAAAGTATTGTGATGCAAACCAAGGATGGACAGGTGGTAGAACCACATAGTATTTCTGCTGGTTTGGATTATCCTGGCATTGGGCCATTGCATGCTTTTTTATATGCATCTAAACGAGGTACATTCATGAGTGCGACAGATGAAGCGGCACTTAAATGGGCCTTTCATTTATCCGAGATAGAGGGTATTATTCCTGCACTAGAAACAGCGCATGCATTTGCTGTTTTACCCGAAATGAATTTAAAACCAACAGATGTGGTGATTGTTTGTTTGAGTGGTAGAGGAGATAAAGATTTAGCGACTTATATGCAAGCAATGGATTTAAAATAATTGTCATCATGAATGGGATTTCGAAAAGATGATTAAAAAAATATAAATTATGTCAAGGTTAACTGAATTATTTGAACAAAAAAATAAGCGCGTTTTAAATGTGTACTGCACTGCTGGCTATCCTCAATTGAATAGTACATTGGAAGTCATGGGAAGTCTTCAAAAAAATGGTGCAGATATCATTGAATTAGGCATGCCCTATAGTGATCCATTGGCCGATGGAGAAGTGATTCAATCAAGTAGCTTAGTTGCACTTAATAATGGGATGACCATTGATACTTTATTTGATCAATTGGCAACTATGAGAACATCTATCTATATACCTGTGGTATTGATGGGTTATATGAATCCAATTTTGCAATATGGTTTTGAAAATTTTTGTATAAAAGCAAAATCATTGGGTGTAGATGGATTGATCTTGCCAGATATGCCTTTATATGAATTTGAACAAATTTATGGTAAGATCATTCAAGACAATGGATTAGACTTTATCTTTTTAGTCACGCCAGAAACGCCAGAAACTAGATTGAGAAAGTTGGATGCTTTAAGTTCAGGATTTTTATATGCAGTGAGCTCATCTGCAACAACAGGAACAGATAAGGACTTTTCTAAAGTAGCGGTCTACCTTGAGAGATTAAAGTCCATGCAATTAAAAAATCCATTCTTAGTGGGATTTGGTATAAAAGACAAAGCTAGTTTTGATGCTGTGAATATTTTTGCAAACGGAGCCATCATCGGTTCTGCTTATATACAAGCATTATCAAAAGGAAACAATGTAGAAACTACAACAAAAACTTTTTTAGAAAGGGTTTTAAGTAATTAAATCTACAATCATATAAATGAATTTAACTATCATACAATATAATGCAGGCAATATCCAGTCGGTGCTTTACGCCTTGGAAAGAGTAGGTGTTTCAGCAACAGTGACAGATGACCCAGCTTTGATTCAAACTTCAGACAAAGTGATTTTTCCTGGAGTAGGCGAAGCGAGTACTGCGATGGCTTATTTGAAAGAAAGAAATTTAGACCAATTGATTGTTTCATTGAAACAACCTGTCTTGGGCATTTGCTTAGGCATGCAATTGATGTGCAGGCACTCTGCAGAAAATGACACCAACTGTTTAGGTATTTTTGATGAGCAGGTATTGGCATTTAAAGCCACTGAAAAAACAACTAAAGTGCCACAAATGGGTTGGAATAATATCAGAAATTTAAAAACTGATTTATTCAATGGCGTATCTGAAAACAGCTTTGCTTATTTTGTACATGGTTATTATGCCGGACTAGGTACCAATACCATTGCGACCACAGATTATATTGAGGAATACAGCAGTGGGTTACATAAAAATAATTTTTATGGTGTGCAATTTCATCCAGAAAAATCTGCGGAACTGGGGGAACAAATCATTCAAAATTTCTTAGCACTAAAATCATAAAGGACATGCAAATTATTCCAGCAATAGATTTGATAGAAGGAAAATGCGTTCGGTTAACAGAAGGCGATTATGCCCAAAAGAAAATCTACAACGAAGATCCATTGGAAGTGGCTAAGCAATTTGAAGGTGCTGGTTTAATGCGATTGCATTTAGTGGATTTAGATGGCGCAAAAGCAGGCGCAGTGGTGAATTGGAAAGTACTTGAAAAAATAGCCAATAAAACCAACCTAATCATAGATTTTGGAGGAGGGATTAAAAATGAAGCGACTTTAAAAACTGTGCTTGATACAGGAGCGACTTATGCCACTATTGGGAGCCTTGCAGTCAAACAAAGACCAATTTTTGAAGAATGGATTGAACGATTTGGAGCAGTAGTCTTTATGTTGGGGGCAGATGTGTATGAAGAAAAGATTGCTGTAGGAGGATGGCTTGAAAAAACAACGATAGATGTGTATGAATTTATTGGCGCTTATATGAATAAAGGGGTTACTCAATTATTTTGTACAGATATTCAAAAAGATGGAAAACTAGAAGGCCCATCCATTGAACTCTATCAAAAAATCTTAGCGCAGTATCCAACATTACAATTGATTGCAAGTGGAGGTGTAAGTGCTTTAAAAGATTTAGAGGAGTTAAGAATGATTGGATGTACGGGAGCAATTGTTGGGAAAGCGATTTATGAAAATAAAATAAGCTTAGAAGCGCTTTCGAAATTTTAATTTAAAAAACGACCTAATGAATGGGACTATACTATTGATATTATGTTAACAAAAAGAATTATAGCTTGTTTGGATATTAAAGATGGCCGCACTGTCAAAGGGGTCAACTTTGAGCAAATCAGAGATGCTGGCGATCCTATTGAACTAGGCGCATTCTATGCAAGTCAAGGCGTGGACGAATTGGTTTTTTTAGACATCACAGCAACCATCGAAGGACGTAAGACTTTGAGTGCATTGGTCAATAAAATTGCCCATCGCATCAATATTCCATTCACGGTGGGTGGAGGCATTAAAACTGAAGAGGATGTGCGAGTTTTGTTGCAAAATGGAGCAGATAAAATTTCAATCAATACCGCAGCTTTTTTAGATCCTTCTATCATTAGTCGATTTGCAAAACAATTCGGGAGTCAATGTATTGTACTCGCAATTGATGCAAAATGTGAAGCAGACAATCAATGGTATGTCTATTTAAATGGAGGAAGGACTAAGACGGATAAATTGGTTGTAGACTGGGCAATAGAAGCAGTGGGTTTAGGGGTAGGAGAAATTTTGTTGACCTCGATGAACCATGACGGCACAAAGCAAGGATTTGCTTTAGATATCACAGCCCAATTAGCGGAAAATTTACCTGTACCAGTCATTGCCTCTGGTGGAGGTGGAACAGCAGCCCATTTTTATGATGTGTTTACAAAGGGTAAAGCGGATGCAGCATTGGCGGCAAGTATTTTTCACTATAAGGAACTGGCAATTCCCGAATTAAAACAATATTTAAATCAAAAAGGGGTAGCTATAAGAATTTAAATCATCTACACAATTATACAATTGATTCATTAAACATTCATTCATACAATCAAATCTTTCAATAATCAAATTATATCAATACTAATAATCATTCTATGAATATCGATTTTACAAAATATGCAGATGGCTTGGTGCCTGCAATCGTGCAAGACGCATCCACAAAA
This sequence comes from Chitinophagia bacterium, assembly GCA_009924165.1. Taxonomy (GTDB): domain Bacteria; phylum Bacteroidota; class Bacteroidia; order Chitinophagales; family Chitinophagaceae; genus Sediminibacterium. The sequence continues at coordinate 4,528 of RFSD01000047.1, forward strand.
AATGTATTGATGTTGGGCTTTATGAATCAGGCTGCAGTGGATGCAACCATCTCCTTACAAAAAGTGACTTTCTTTAGTCGTTCAAAAAACAGACTCTGGACCAAGGGTGAGGAGAGTGGCAATAGTTTAAACTATGTAAGCATGGCTTTGGATTGCGATCAGGATACTTTATTAATTCAAGTCAATCCAGTTGGCTCAGTATGTCATACTGGAGCCGACACTTGTTGGGGTGCGGAGAATAAACAGGAATCACTTGATTTTTTAGATCAATTAGAGCAGGTGATAGAACAAAGAAAAACAGCAGCACCCGAAAGCTCCTATGTGGCTGGTTTATTTGCCAAAGGCATGAACAAAATAGCTCAAAAATTGGGTGAGGAAGCGGTAGAACTTGTGATTGAAGCAAAAGATCAAAACGATGAACTATTTCTTGAAGAATCTGCAGATTTGTTATTTCATTATCTCATGTTGCTTCAAGCAAAGGGATTTAAATTAGCCGATGTTGTTAAAATATTGGAAAAGAGGCATAAGCCCTAATAGCTTCCAGATTTAATTGATATATTTGATCATTAATAAATAAGTATGAAAACAAAATTAATCCTATTTGTATTTTTATTGGCTAGCCCATTCTTAAAAGCGCAATCTTTGAATTTACAAGGTAAGTTGACCAATGTAAAAGATGCTTCAACCGTAAGTCTAATTGACGGTGTAACCAGCAAAGAATTAGTTTCTGCAAAATCAGTAGCAGGTAGTTTTAGTCTTCAAACAAAATTAGAATATCCTAGTTTATTGATTTTAAGTATTGATGGTCTAACTCAAAAAATACCAGTTTTTGTGGGTAATGAAAACGTTTCAATCGATGGGGATGTGCAAAATCCTGCATCTCTAAATATAACTGGTTCTGTAAATCACGATGTGTACAATGTATATATGAATTCATTGAATCCAAAGATGATGCCATATGTTTTGAGTATGCAAGCGGCAGCTCAAGAAACGAATAAAGCTAAAAAAGACTCATTGAACAGCGCAGCTGCAATACAATCCAAAGATGTCATTGCTACATTTAATACCTTGTATAAAGCCAATGCGGCTTCTCCAGTAACTACTTTAATTTTGTTACAGTTTTCAAATATCTTTCCAGAAATAAAAGAAAATCTTGCAACAATCTATAATGAGTTGGAGCCAACAGCTAAGAAAGGGCCTTTTGCTGATTTTATAGATAAAACGATTGCTTCATCTGCTTTTGGTCAAATTGGAACACTACTACCTGATTTTACACAAGCTGATGTCAATGGCAAACCCTTTACATTGTCGTCTTTAAGAGGTAAGTATGTATTGGTTGATTTTTGGGCGAGCTGGTGTGGACCATGCAGAGCAGAAAATCCAAACATTGTAAAAGCATTTAATAAGTTTAAAACAAAAAATTTCACAGTATTGGGTGTTTCTTTAGACCAGGATAAAGCAAAATGGTTAGAGGCGATTAAGAAAGATGGCCTTGCTTGGAGCCATGTGAGTGATTTAAAATATTGGAACAATGCTGTTGCAGCTCAATTCGGTATTCAGAGTATTCCTGCCAGTTTTTTAATAGATCCAGCAGGTAAGATTGTTGCTAGAGATTTAAGAGGGGCAGATTTGGATAAATTTTTATCAACTAATTTGAAATAATTCATCTTAGTCTTTGAACGAATAAAAAAAGTCCCGAAACAATTTGGGACTTTTTTTATGAAGAGCTATTCATTTATTTAAATGCTTTTTTATATTCAGCTTCATCGAACCCTAGTGCAATAATTTTTCCATTTTTTTCAATCAAAGGACGACGTATCACAGATGTCTTTTCTGCCATTAATGCAATCGCCGCTTTTTGATTGGTAATAGTGGATTGAACCTCAGGTCCAAGTAATTTCCAGGTGGTACCTTTCTTATTGATCAATGCTTCCCATCCAACTTGTTTAGCCCAGCTTGTTAATTTAGTACTTGTAATGCCCTGTTTCTTATAATCATGAAAACTATATGCTTGCTTATGGGCCTTCATCCAGTCTAATGCTTTTTTTACAGTATTGCAATTAGGGATGGCGTATATGATAGTTGCACTCATTTTATTTAACTTGAATAGATTGAGCGAGCCAACTTTTTGAAATAGGTTGTAACCATTCTGTTTCAAGTGTTGCTTTTGAATTAACTAAATTATTAAAATAGAGGGTGTCCATGGATAGCAATCCATTTTCAAGGGCATAATTTAATTGCGCTTGTGGGACTGTTTGTACTTTATCTTTTACATAAAAGGCTAAAAGTGTTCTATTGAACATCTGAACTCCAGTTAATTGTTCAATGGCTTTAATCACATGCACAGAACTGTCTGTACTACATCCACCAACGGTGGTGGCAGTTTCGTCGGCCATGATTACTATAAATTGACCATATAATACAGTAGCATAGCCTTTTACTTTCGTACCATGGCTTTTCCAGTGTTCTACGAAATTTTCTAATAATGGCTCAATTTCAAAAATTTCACCCAAGGTGAAAGTCCTGTTGGACTGATAGACCCAAACCCTAGACTTTGGATCGAAATTTTTTGGGAGTATAGTAGGTAGGTCAACCATATTTTATTTATTGTATTGCTTTTGCAATGATTTCAGCAATGTCTAATACTTCTGTTTTTACTTCTTCATCTCTGTTCTTGATACCATCGGTCATCATGGTATTGCAAAAAGGACAGGCACTTGCTACAAAATCTGCTTTTGTCTCAATGGCTTCGTCTGCTCTTTCCATATTAACTCTACTTGTACCTTTTTCCTCCTCTTTAAACATTTGTGCACCACCAGCGCCACAACAAAGTCCTTTAGATTTACACCTGCGCATTTCTTTTAGTTCAACATCCAATGATTCCAATACTTTTCTTGGCGCTTCATAAATATCATTCGCTCTTCCTAAATAACAACTGTCATGGTAGGTGATTGTTTTGCCTTTCCATTCATTGCTATCTGAGATTTTGATTTTCCCATGCTCAATCAATTCCTGTAAGAACTGCGTATGGTGAATGACATCGTAGTTACCTCCCAATGCTGGGTATTCATTCTTTAAAGTATTAAAACAATGCGGACAAGTGGTGACGATTTTTTTAATTTCATAAGCATTCATCACTTGTATATTTTGATAGGCCATCATCTGAAATATGAATTCATTTCCTGCTCTTCTTGCAGGATCACCAGTACAAGCTTCTTCCTTGCCTAATATAGCATAGACCACACCAGCCTTATCTAAGATCGTCGCGAATGCTTTTGTAATTTTTTGTGCTCTTTGATCAAAACTTCCTGCACATCCTACCCAAAATAAAACTTCTGGTTTAGTGCCAGCAGCCATCATTTCTGCCATTGTAGATACTTTCATACTTATTTTATTTTAAGATTGCTTTGTCCACGCGTCTCTATCATCTGGAGCGAATTTCCAAGGAGCAAAATTGTTTTCTATATTACTAAACATACCATTCCATTCTGAAGGCGCATTGCTGTCCTCCATAATCAATGACCTTCTTAATTCAATGATGATATCCATTGGAGAAATACTCACAGGACATTCTTCCACACAGGCATTACAGGTAGTACAAGCCCTTAGTTCTTCTATGGTGATATGGTCGTTTAATAAAGATTTCCCATCGTCTACAAATTGTCCGTTGGCGTCTATATTTTTTCCAACGATTTCAAGACGATCTCTTGTATCCATCATAATTTTTCTCGGACTCAATAGCTTTCCAGTGCTATTTGCCGGACAAGCTGCACTACATCTTCCACATTCTGTACAACTATAAGCGTCCATTAAATTTTTCCAACTCAAATCCATCACATCCTTAGCACCAAATTTTTCTGGTGGCGCTGCATTGGTTGGGGCCAATTCTGGCTGCATGGCATAGAGCACTTCGTTTTGAACTGCAACCATATTGTGCATTTTACCTTTTGGCTCCAATGACGCATAATAGGCATTTGGAAAGGCTAATACAATATGTAAATGTTTTGAATAAGGCAGGTAGTTCATAAAGGCATAAATCCCTAAAATATGCATCCACCATGCAGTTTGCTCAATGGTATGTAATTGATGTGCATCAAGAGTAGATAAAGATGGCTTAATCCATGAAGAGATGATAAAATTTGCAGTTGGATCTGCAGCGTTCATTAATAAAAATAAACCCATCAAAACAATCTCAATGGCTAAGATTAAGTTCGCGTCTGTTTTTGGCCATCCTGTTAAATCATTACTGATTAATCTTTTTACACGTGTAATATTTCTTCTGGACAAAAACAATAAACATGCCACAAAAACCAACAAAGCCAAAACTTCAAAACTATTGATCAAAATTGGGTATAATGAACCAAGAAATGGTTTGAAAAAACGGTGGGTGCCAAAAATACCATCAATTATAATTTCAAGTAATTCAGTATTGATGATGATAAACCCAACATAGAGTATTAAGTGCAATAAAGCGACTGGAATATTGCGAAACATTTTCTTTTGTCCTAAAGCCAATAAAAAAACATTTTTCCATCTTGCAATCGGTTGATCATTGAGCTCAATAGGACGTCCAAGATGGATATTTCTTTTTATGGTCAACAGCTTTTTTGCAAAAATGTAAAAAGCAATGACCGATAGGATCGAAAAAACAATTCCGCTGATAAATTCCATGGTTAAAAGCAATTTTGCTGAGACACAAATTTACTCCATTTCCTTTAGTCTCTTACTTAAAATACCCTCAAATAATTCACAGATTATCAGGAAACTAATCTTGTTTTTATGGACTTATTTAAGCAGAATTATTTAATTTGCCGCTATTCTCAAGTATTTTAATCCATTCCATTATGAATCAAGCAATCAATCAAAAAATTGCAAGCTGGTTAGAAGGTAATTTCGATGCTGCCACAAAGGAGGAAATTAGGTCTTTACAAGCCAATCAACCCGATTTGTTAGAAGATGCATTTTATAAAAATCTTGAGTTTGGTACTGGCGGATTGAGGGGTTTGATGGGCGTGGGTACCAATAGGGTGAATAAATATACCATAGGGATGGCGACACAGGGTTTTTCTAATTATTTATTGAAGACTTATCCCAACGAATCTATTTCGGTAGTAGTAGGTCATGATAGTCGAAATAATTCCAGGTTCTTTGCAGAAACAACCGCGCAGGTTTTTGCCGCAAATGGCATCAAAGTCTATTTATTTGAAGCATTGAGACCAACCCCAGAACTTAGCTTTGCTATTCGTCAACTACAATGTAAAGCCGGGGTAGTTTGTACGGCTTCGCACAATCCAAAAGAATACAATGGTTATAAAGCCTATTGGAATGATGGGGGTCAATTGGTCCCACCACATGACAAAAATGTCATTACCGAAGTAGAAGCGATACAATCTTTGGAAGAAGTAAAATGGATGGGAGGGGATGCATTGATTGAGATCATAGGAGCCGCGATGGATGCCTCCTATATTGCGATGCTAAAAACTTTGAGTGTTTACCCAGAAGTGATTGCAGCGCAGAGCGATTTAAAAATTGTGTATACGCCAATTCATGGTACAGGTATTACCTTGGTGCCAAAAGTATTAGCAGCATATGGTTTTAAAAATGTACATGTGGTAGAGGAGCAGTCCACACCAGATGGCAATTTTCCAACAGTAGCCTATCCTAATCCAGAAGAGAGCGAAACAATGCGTATTGGTATAGAAAAAGCAAAGGCTTTGAATGCTGATATCCTTTTGGGGACAGATCCAGACGCAGATAGAGTAGGAATTGGTGTAAAAAATCATAAGGGAGAATGGGTTTTGATGAATGGGAATCAAACTGCTGTTTTAGCATTTGCTTATATGATGGAAGCCAGAAGGACCAAGGGTATTGCAGCACCAAACGACATGGTAGTCACTACGATTGTAACGACAGAAATGATCAATGAGGTAGCTAGACAAAATGAAGTGAATTGCTATAATGTGTTGACGGGATTTAAATGGATTGCTGAATTGGTTAAAGAAAAAGAAGGTAAAGAAAATTATATCATTGGGGGTGAAGAGAGTTTTGGTTTAATGATTGGTGATCAGATAAGAGATAAGGATGCGGTGAGTGCTGTGGCTTTATTGTGTGAGATGGCAGCGTATGAAAAAAGTAAGGGTAAGTCCTTGTTTGATAAAATGATAGCGCTTTATATGCAATATGGGTTCTATTACGAACATTTAATTAGCATCACTAAGAAAGGTATGAACGGACAGCAAGAAATTGCAGCGATGATGGAAGGCTACAGAAAACAACCGCCTACCGAAATTGCTGGAATGAAAGTGGTTACCTTATTGGATTATCAATTGCAATTAAGTACGGATTTACAAACTGGTACTCAAACAAAAATACAATTGCCTAAAAGCAATGTATTACAGTTTCTAACCGAAGACGGCACTAAAATTTCTGCTAGACCAAGTGGTACGGAGCCGAAAATAAAATTTTATTTCAGTGTCAATACAGTTTTGCCGAATAGGGAAGCTTTTGATGAGGTCTTTGCGCATTTGCAAAACAAAATTAACAACATTATTGCAGCTATGCAGTTAAACTAAATCAAGCATGCGAAAATTAGAAGATGCTTACCTGCATAAAGGATTGCGCAAGCAATTGGTTGACTTATTAAGAACCAAGGGCATTACCGACGAAAAGGTCTTAGAGGCCATTGGTTCTATCCCCAGGCATTTCTTTTTAGACTCTGCATTTGATAGAATTGCCTATGAAGATCGTGCATTTCCGATTGCTGCAGATCAAACTATTTCTCAGCCCTATACAGTGGCATATCAAACACAGTTGTTGCAAATTAAGCCCGGAGAAAAAGTACTTGAAATTGGAACGGGTAGTATGTACCAAACAACAGTGCTCGCAGCAATGGGTGCAAAAGTGTATACAATCGAGAGACAAAAACAACTTTTTGATCTAACACCCTTTTATATATTCAAGCAACAGTATCCTGATATTCATTTTAGTTTTGGAGATGGTTTTGAAGGATTGCCAACACTTGCCCCATTTGATAAAATTTTAATTACAGCAGCTGCACCTAAAGTGCCCGAAAAACTATGGGCACAATTGAAGCTGAATGGCAAAATGATCATTCCGTTGGATGAGGAAGGAGCAGAACAAAGGATGTTACGTTTAACAAAGAAAAAGGATGGAAAAGAAAAAAGAGAATCCTTTGAGGCATTCTCTTTTGTTCCTATGCTAGAAGGTAAAACTTCTAAATAATATTTTTACTATTGTAGTATTTGATCCATCCCCCCACTTCCTTCTTGCATTTTTGTACTTTTTCTTCTTAA
>RFSD01000048.1 GCA_009924165.1 Chitinophagia bacterium
AAAGGATATCATTGAAATTTTGATCCCAAGAGTACAGGCGAAATACAAGAAATACGCAAAATTATTTAACAAGGATATCAAGTACCATATTAACCCAACAGGTAAGTTTGTCATTGGTGGTCCTCATGGTGATACTGGATTAACTGGTCGTAAGATCATCGTTGATACTTATGGTGGTAAAGGTGCACACGGTGGTGGTGCCTTCTCTGGTAAAGATCCAAGTAAGGTAGACCGTTCTGCTGCTTATGCAACACGTCATATTGCGAAGAACTTAGTAGCTGCTGGTGTGGCTTCAGAAGTATTAGTACAAGTTTCTTATGCGATTGGTGTGGCGAAGCCAACCTCTATCAACGTAAACACATACGGTACTGCTAAAGTTAAAATGACAGATGGTCAAATAGGTAAGTTAGTAGAAGGCATTTTTGATATGCGTCCTTACTTTATCGAGCAAAGATTAAAGTTAAGAACGCCAATGTATAGTGAGACTGCAGCATATGGCCACATGGGTCGTAAGAATGAAACAGTGACTAAAACATTTACAAGCCCAGATGGTAAAACAAAGACCATGAAAGTGGAATTGTTTACCTGGGAAAAATTAGATTATGTAGCTAAGGTTAAAAAAGCCTTTGGTTTAAAATAAATCATTGATTGAATGAAGATCCCGTCTCGACACAAATTGGGACGGGATTTTTATTTTAATCCATAACTTTGACCTATGCAGGAAAGAAACAATAGACCGACTCGGTCAGATAGAGCTGGCAGGCCAGACGGAAAATTTACAGGACAGAGAAGATTTAGTCCAAGGCCAAGTTTTACCACAGAACGTAAATTTATTATTGGTCGTCAACCATTGATTGAAGCATTGTCATCTGGTGCGAATATTGAAAAAATCTTACTACAAAAAAATGCACAAGGGGAAGGGTTGGATGAAATAAAGCAATTTGCAAAAACACATACCATTCCTGTTCAATTAGTGCCTATTGAAAAACTCAATGGCATGACCAAAGCAAACCACCAAGGGGTGCTTGCATTTATCTCCAATGTAAAATATTTAGACTTACAAGAAGTCATTGACTTTGTGGTTGCAAAAGGCGAGACGCCCTTATTTATGATGTTGGATGGTGTGACAGATGTGCGCAATATTGGGGCTATTAGCCGAAGCATTCATTGCTGTGGTGCACAAGCATTGATTATACCAGACAAAGGTGTAGGTGCATTGAATGAAGAGGCTTTTAAAAGTAGTGCAGGTGCATTGGAACATATTCATGTTGTTCGTGTGACAAGTTTATTAAAAGCAGTGGATGATCTACACATGAATGGCATACAAGTTTTTACAAGTGAAATGCGTGCAGATAAAAATGTACATGAATTAGATTTAACCATTCCTAGTTGTATCATTATGGGGGATGAGGGAAAAGGAGTACAGCCTTATTTAGCCAAAGCGGCAGATTATTTTTTCATGGCAACTAAATTTGATTCATTTAATGTTTCAGTCGCGGCTGGTATTATTTTGTACGAATCAATGAAGCAAAGATTGTTTAAATGAAATTCAAATTAACATTAGAAGCTAAGCCCTCTAAATATCCCATTGAATATGGCGATAAGCTCATGTTAATTGGCTCATGTTTTACAGAAAATATTGGAGCAAAATTCAAGTCGCATTTATTTGAACTTTCTGAAAATCCCTATGGTATCTTATTCAATCCAGTAAGTGTTACAAATGCATTGACGGAAATAATAGAACTCAGAAAATATAAGTCGGAGGATTTATTTCAACACAATGAACTTTGGCATAGTTGGAACCACCATAGTCGATTTTCTGCTATAGAAAAAGAAGCAGCAGTAGAAAATATCAATCTTACTATTTTAGACGCACATCATTTTCTAAAATCATCCAATCGATTGGTGATTACATTGGGATCTGCGTGGTTGTATCATCTTACAAATGAAGCGCCATTGGGTAAGGGTCAGGTAGTAGCAAATAATCATAAAGGCCCTATTCAATGGTTTTATAAATCTTTAATGCAACCAAATGCATTACAAGAAATGCTAAAGGATTTAGTGAACCGTTTACATGCCTTTAATCCAAATTTACAGATTGTATTCACCATCAGCCCTGTTCGTCATTTAAGAGAAGGTTTGATAGAGAATAATAGAAGCAAAGCCGTCTTAATCCATGCGGTACATGAATTAGTAGGTCAATCCAATCAGGTGGATTATTTTCCAGCATACGAATATGTGATGGATGATTTAAGAGATTACCGATTCTATGCAGAAGACCTGGTACATCCAAATTTTGCAGCATCAGGGTATGTTTGGGATAAATTGGTAGAGACTTATATGGAGCCCAAAACGCAAGCCATCATGAAACAAATTGCCGAGCTACAATTGGCAATGAACCATAAGCCCTTTTTTACAGGTTCGGTCGAGCATCAAAAATTCCTTCAATCTTGTATTCAGAAAACGGAAACATTGATGGCTAAGCATCCAGCCCTATCCCTTCAAGATCATTTAGCCTTTTTTAAGGCCGGCATTAGCAAATAATTGCTACATTAGAGGTCTAAATTACTGCCATGCGCATAGTACCATTTTTACTGTCAGCGACTGTAACAGCTGCACTTGTATTTACACTCAATATCCAATTAAAATTAGGGGGCACCAAAGCACCAAGACTGGGTTATTTTTTATCTCCACAACATGGATTTTGGAAAAACGCAGAAAAACTGAATACCAATTTTGATGCTACAATCCTTGCAAATGATTTGAAAGGAGATGTGGATGTGTATATGGATGACCGACTAGTCCCACATATTTATGCAGACAATGATGAAGATGCGTATTATGTGCAAGGTTATTTACATGCTAAATACAGACTATGGCAGATGGACTTTCAAACGCGCGTGGCTGCAGGAAGATTGAGCGAAATAGCAGGCGCAGATAAATTATCTATAGATCGTTTTTTCAGAAGATTAGGCATGGTGTATGGAGCAGAACAAACCGAAGCATTTATCAATGAAAATAATCCTGTGATGAAAGCCACGGTGGATGCCTACACAGCTGGTGTGAATGCGTATTTAAAACAATTAGCCCCAGAAGATCTTCCATTTGAATACAAGTTGATGAATTTTGAGCCAGAAAGCTGGACCCCAAAAAAGACTTATTTGTTCTTAATGTTTATGTCTTATGATTTGACAGGCAGGTCTGCTAGTGCAGATTTACAATTAACCAATACAAGAGATTATCTAGGCTATGATTTATTTGATCAATTGTATACCAACCAACAAGATTCTTTGGATCCAATTATTCCAATAGGCACTGCTTATGCCGAACCAAGTATTGTTCCAGTGAAGCCAATGTCATCTGATATGGTTTATTTGAAAAAAACACAGCAAGTAGATATTGCAAAAGTGGTTGAAACACCTGAAGCACCAGATCCAAATAATGGAAGTAATAACTGGGCAGTTGGTGGAACTATGACAAAATCAGGCAGACCCATTTTAGCGAGTGATCCACATTTGGGATTGAATCTACCTTCATTATGGTACGAGGTGCAAATTACTACACCAACACATAGCACTTATGGTGCAAGCTTTCCGGGTTCTCCAGCAGTGATCATAGGATTCAATGATAGTTTAGCTTGGGGTGTGACCAATGCAGGACGTGATGTATTGGATTATTATGAATTGAAATTCAAGGACACTACACAAAATGAATATTGGTATAATGGCGAATGGAAATCGGTGACCAAAAGAGTAGAAGTGATTAAAGTCAAAGACAGTGCGGATGTGATTGAAAATATTGCCATGAGTCATTGGGGACCAGTGATGTTTGATGCCTACTATCAAAATCCACAATCCAATGGCAAAAATCTTGCAGTAAAATGGACAGCGCATAATCCTTCTACAGGGGTAGAAACATTTTATCAATTAAATAGAGCAAAAAATATAGGCGACTATTCTAAAGCCATTCAATTATGGAAATGTCCTGGACAAAATTTTGTAGTAGCGACTAAGACTGGGGATATCGCAATTAAACAACAAGGTGATTTTATTGCAAGATGGGAAAGACAAGGGGACTTCATCATGCCAGGAACAGATAGCGCTTATGAATGGCAGGGTATGATTCCTTTTGAAGAAAATCCTATGATCCTTAATCCTGAACGTGGATTTGTGAGTAGTGCCAACCAAAAGTCTACAGATGCTAGTTATCCATATTATTTAGGAACTGCAAGTTCTTTCCCTCTGTATAGAGGGATCAGTGTTAATCAACAATTGTCTGGTAGAACACAATTGACTGCTCAAGATATGCAAGCATTGCAAACCAATAACTACAATGTATTTGCGCAACAAGCAAGACCCGCTTTGATGAAGTTTGTAGAAATGAATAAACTAAGCACAGAGGCGCAAAGAATGGTTGGAACGATGATGCAATGGAATTTGTACAATGATCCTTCAGAAAAAGGTATCACCATTTTTAAATTAATTTGGGATAGCGTAGAGAACGCTGTTTGGGGCGATGAGTTAGCAGGTGCATCCATACCATTGACCAAGCCTGAATCTTTTGTTTTATTAGAACAAATGAATCGTGATACCAATTTTAGCGTTGCAGATGATATTAGAACAAAAGACAAAATAGAAAGCTTGAAAGACCGGGTGTTGTTGGGTATAGAAAAAGCAACTCTAAAATGTCTTGAATTAGAAAAAGAAAATAAGATGAGCTGGCAAGCCTTTAAAGCAACAAGGGTATTACACCTTACAAAAATCCCAGTATTGAGTAGATTGAATTTACCAATTGGAGGAGGTGTGAATATCATTAATGCCACTGGCGAAAATCATGGACCAAGCTGGAGAATGATTGTACATTTAACAGACGAAATTGAAGCATATGGATTATACCCTGGAGGCCAAAGTGGTAATCCGGGAAGTCCTTATTATGATAGCTTTGTAGATTATTGGGCAGCTGGTAAATATTATAGATTGTTATTCTTGCCTAAAGAAAAGCTAAAGCAACATGAAAGAACAAAATGGCATATTCAATTTAAAAAAGCGGTTGCTTAGTTTATTTCTAATTGATCAACTTAAACACATTTTATGAAATTTATACTTTCTATTTTATTGGTTGGATTAGTGACCTACGCAATTGGCATCTATGGAACTTTACCTTGGTGGAGTTTTGTAGTAACTAATTTAATCATCGCCATTGCATTACCTATTAAACCATTGCATTCCTTTATTGCAGGTGCATTAGGTGTTGGGGCTTTATGGGCTGGCTTGGCTTTTGGGATTGACTTGGCAAATAACCATATTCTATCTACCAAAGTAGCTCAGATCCTGCCTTTAGGCGGTTCCTACATTGCATTAATCATTGTTACAGCATTCGTAGGCGCATTATTAGGAGGATTGGCTTCCTTAACTGGGTCGTTTGTTAGGAAACCTGAATAAGTTTACCTTTGGGGTCAATTTGCTTAATCTGTAATTGAGCTTAAATTAAATCCATATGGCACAACTGCACAACCGTGTTTCAAACAAGGAGTTGAAACAAAAACTGTACGAAGAAGATTTTGAGCGGACGACGATTAGTTTTTACCATTATTTTCCCATTCCAGATCCTGCTTTATTTAGAGACGACATGTACCAAGCATTGAATGCGATGCAGGTATTTGGGCGGATCTATATTGCGACAGAAGGGATCAATGCACAAATTAGTGTGCCTACTCATTTATTCGAAACATTCAAAGCCTATCTATTTTCAATTCAGCCACTCCAAGGCATTCGATTGAACAAGGCAGTCAATGATAATGGGAAAAGTTTTTGGGTATTAAAAATTAAAGTCAGGGATAAGGTAGTTGCAGATGGTATTGAAGATCCTAGCTTTAGTATGCAGAACAAAGGCAAGTATGTGAATGCCAAACAAATGAATGATTTATTAGCATCGCCTGATACAATTGTCATAGACATGCGCAATCACTATGAATTCGAAGTAGGTCATTTTGATAACGCCATAGAAATTCCTTCGGATACTTTTAGAGATCAATTGCCGATGGCGGTAGAAATGATGCAACCATATAAGGATAAAAATATTATCATGTATTGTACTGGAGGTATACGTTGCGAAAAGGCAAGTGCTTATATGTTACATGAAGGGTTTAAAAATGTATTTCATTTAGAAGGGGGTGTGATTCATTATGCCAATGAAATAAAAGCATCGGGATTAGAAAGTAAATTCAAAGGAAAAAATTTCGTGTTCGATGATCGTCTAGGTGAAAAAATCACAGATGATATTATTGCAAGTTGCCATCAATGTGGTCAGCCCGCAGATACCCATACCAATTGTAAAAATGATGCATGCCATTTGCTCTTTATTCAATGCGAGGATTGCGCAAAGGCTTTTGATGGATGTTGCACCACTGCATGCATGGATGTATATCATTTACCTTTAGAAGCCCAAGAAGCGCTGAGAAAAGGGGTTAAGAAGGGGATGCAGGTATTTAATAAAGCCAAAGAAAGACTAAGACCAAGACTAGGGATTGATATTGAAGTGAAATAAAAGCTAGAATGAATAAATGAGTAAAAAAAATCCCGACCAAGGCCGGGATTTTTTTAGTGTATTCCTAAATTTTTCAAATTGTTGCGAATCAGTTGAAAAGTTTCAACTTCCGATTTTGATTCAGGTTTAAATGGCTCGCCAATAATTTGTTCATACAATTCTATATACCTTTTAGAGATGGTTTGAATCCACTCTTCAGACATGGTTGGAACAGTTTGACCTTCCTTTCCCATAAAATTATTTTCGATCAACCATTCTCTTACAAATTCCTTACTCAATTGTTTTTGTTTTTCTTGACTAGCTTGTCTTGCTTCGAATCCATCCGCATAAAAATACCTAGATGAATCTGGGGTATGAATTTCATCCATTAAATAAATGGTATCTCCAATTTTTCCGAATTCATATTTTGTATCCACTAAGATCAAACCTCTTTTTGCAGCAATGGCTTTTCCTCTTTCAAATAATGCTAGGGCATATTTTTCTAAAATGGCCCATTCTTTAGCCGTTGCTAAGCCCTCTTGAATGATCGCTTCTTTTGAAATATCTTCATCATGTCCTTCACTAGCTTTAGTGGAAGGGGTGATGATAGGATTTGGGAAAAAGTCATTTTCCTTTAATCCTTCCGGAAGTGTCACGCCACAAAGTGTCCTTACCCCAGCCTGATAAGTCCTCCAAGCATGTCCCACTAAATTGCCTCTAACCACCATCTCGATCTTAAATGGGGTACATTTTTTTCCAATTGCTACATTGGGAGCTGGGGTGCTGATAAGCCAATTTGGACAAATATCTTTGGTGGCTTCTAGCATATATGCTGCAATTTGGTTTAATACCTGTCCTTTATAAGGTATTGGTTTTGGTAAAATGACGTCAAAAGCAGAGATCCTATCACTTGCAATCATTACAAGTAGCTCATTTTCAATGTAATAGACGTCTCTTACCTTGCCGTGGTAGGTATTTACAAGGCCTGGGATCGTGTTTGTGTTCATGCCACGAAAATAAAAACTTTAACAGTATTTTGATAATTTTTTCTGATTTGCTAACTATTTGGTATTTTGAGTTACAATTCAATTTAAAAACAATTTATTATGACAAGATTATTAACTCGTTTTAGCCTTTTTTGTGCGGTTGCTTTTACAGCAATTAGTGTAATGGCTCAAAATGCAGGAACAATCACAGGAACTGTAAAAAGTGCATCTAGTGGCGAAACCCTTGCTGCAGTATCTGTTACAGTGAAAGGCTCATCTGTTGGAACTTTTACAGATGATAAAGGAACTTTCAAATTAAATGTGGCTCAAAAAGCACCTTATACATTGGTTTTTAGCTCTGTAGGTTTTGAAAACCAAGAGCAGGTGGTGAATGCTGGCACTTCTAAACTTGATGTAAGCTTAAAGCAAGCGTTTACTTTAGGTTCTGAAGTTGTAGTGGCAGCTTCAAGAGTTGCGGAGCGTATTTTAGAATCTCCGGTGACAATTGAAAGAATCAGCAATGCTACAATTAAGAATGCGCCAGTTTCAAACTATTATGACTTATTGGGTACTTTAAAAGGGGTGGATGTTAACATTGCCAGTTTAACTTTTAAAAGTATCAGCACAAGAGGTTTCAATGGTAGTGGTAACACCCGTCTAAATCAATTTGTAGATGGTATGGATAACCAAGCCCCAGGTTTAAACTTCTCAGTTGCTAGTATTATTGGTCTTACAGAATTAGACGTTGATAACATTGAATTATTACCTGGTGCCTCTTCTGCTTTATATGGTCAAGGAGGTATGAACGGTACTGTTTTAATCAACAGTAAAAATCCATTTAAATACCAAGGATTAAGTTTCCAAGTTAAACAAGGTATTAACCACGTTGATAACAAGCAACGTGCATTAGCTCCATACAAAGATTGGACAGTTCGTTATGCTAAAAAAATAGGCGATCGTTTTGCATACAAATTCAGCATGCAATATACAGAGGCTGATGATTGGAGAGCAACAAGTGATCAAAACTATTCTAGAACAACTGGAACACAACTTGGACAAATCATTCCTGGTAACAGAGCATCAGATCCGAACTATGATGGTGTTAACTTTTATGGGGATGAAACAACAAGTAATTTAGCTGGTGTCGGAACTGCTGTAAAAAATGGTGTATTAGCTTCTTTGGTGGGTTCTTTAGGATCTGCTGCTGGAACTGCCACTTTCAATAGTTTATACAACGCAGCACTTGCATATCCAACATTAGCTTCTTACCAAGCATTTTTAACTGCTGCTGGTGGTGCTGCCTTAGGTGCAAATGCTGCATTCTTATGGGGTGACAGAAGAGGTTATTTCAATAATGTGAATGTGAGTAGAACTGGATATGCCGAAAAGGATGTGGTAGATCCAACAGCATTGAACGTGAAATTCCAAGGGTCTTTACACTACAAAATCAATGACAATGTAGAAGCATCTATTGCTGCCTACAACGGTTCTGGAAATACAGTGTATACAGGAAGTGACCGTTATTCAATTAAGGATTTTAGCATGGGACAATATAAGTTTGAATTAAAATCTAGAAACTGGTATTTCAGAGCTTATACAACTTTAGAGAATTCAGGTGCGTCATTTAACTCAACAATTGCTGCACGTTATTTCAATGAAGCATGGAAGCCAAGTACAACATGGTATCCTACTTATGCTGCTACTTATTCTACATTATTAAGTACTGGTATGAACCAACAAGCGGCACATGCTGGCGCAAGAGCAAATGCAGATGTAGGAAGACCAACTGGTTACCTAGGTGATAATGCAATGTTCAAAGCTTTAGTAAGCACTCCAATTTCTCAAGGTGGTGCGATGTTCCTAGAAAGAACTTCTTTACGTGCAGCGGAAGGTCAATACAATTTAACAGAAGCTTTTGGTCTAGATAAATACAACGCTGATTTATTAATTGGAGGAAGTACAAGACAATTTATATTGAATTCTCAAGGTACTTTGTTTGCTGATACAGCTGGTAATATCAAGATCAATGAGTCTGGTGCTTATGCGCAATTGTCTAAGCGTTTCTTAGATGATTTATTCAAGATCTCATTTTCTGGTCGTTATGATAAAAATGAAAACTTCAAAGGTCGATTTACACCAAGAGCTACTTTGGTAGTTAAATTAGAAGAAGATCATAATCTACGTATTTCTTATCAAACAGCTTACCGTTTCCCAACGACTCAAAACCAATGGATCAACTTATTAGTTGGAGGTGGTACAAGATTAATGGGTGGTTTGCCACAGTTAAGAAATTTCTACAATTTCAATACCAATCCTGCATACTCATTAGCGAGTGTGAATGCATTTGGTGCTTCTGCTTTAGCAGGTGCTCCTAATCCAGGTTTATTGAAAGTACAAGCTTTCCCAGAATTCAAGCCTGAGTCTATGACTTCTTTCGAAGTGGGTTACAAGGGTTTAGTGGCTAAAAAATTATTGGTCGATTTCTATTATTATTTTGGTCAATATGAAAACTTCATCAGTGGTGTAACTGTATTACAATCTAGAAATGCAGCAGCGCCAAGTCCATTAGATGTATTAGATGCAAATAAGCGTATCGCTTATTCTATTTCTA
Organism: Chitinophagia bacterium; assembly: GCA_009924165.1. Taxonomy (GTDB): domain Bacteria; phylum Bacteroidota; class Bacteroidia; order Chitinophagales; family Chitinophagaceae; genus Sediminibacterium. The sequence continues at coordinate 10,123 of RFSD01000048.1, forward strand.
CAAATGCGACTCAAAAAGTGAAGTCTTCTGGATGGGGTCTTTCTTTAGACTATATCCTACCAGCTAACTTTACAGTATCAAGTAGTATTTATGGAGATAAAATTGGTGGATTAGAAGAAGGATTTATTGCTTACTTCAATACCCCTAAAATGAGAGCGAACGTTGGATTGAACAATACTGGTTTTGCATTAAAGAATCGTTTAGGATTTAGTGCGATCTACCGCTACCAAGATGGCTTTACTTACGAAGGAACATTCGGAGTAGGTGAAGTATCTTCATTCAACACATTGGATGCTGTTTTAACTTACAAATTACCTGCAATCAAGTCATTGGTTAAAATGGGTGGTACTAATATTATGAACACTTATTATAACACTGCACACGGTAGTCCAGCAATTGGTGGATTGTACTATGTAAGCTTTGCCTATAACGTGTTTTAACCTACTCAGATGGGTTAGTTCCTAATCCCTTCCCGATTTTCGGGAGGGGATTTTTTTTGGTGCTATTGGTACTTTTTCCTCTATAAAATGCTATTTTTGCAATTCAAATTAAAAACGATTTTTCCATGCGATCAATAGCCTTTAGAGAAGCATTACGTGAAGCAATGAACGAAGAGATGAGAAGAGACGAGCGCGTATTTTTGATGGGAGAGGAAGTAGCTGAATACAATGGTGCATATAAAGTAAGTCAAGGTATGTTGGCTGAATTTGGACCAAAAAGAGTCATTGATACCCCAATTTCAGAATTAGGTTTCACAGCAGTAGCAGTTGGTGCTGCCCAAAATGGATTAAGACCAATCGTTGAATTCATGACTTGGAACTTTGCTGTTTTAGCTTTAGATCAAATTTTAAATACAGCTAGCAAGATGTTGGCTATGAGTGGTGGTCAAATTGGTTGTCCAATTATTATGAGAGGACCGAATGGAAGTGCAGGACAACTAGGGGCACAACACTCCACTGCGTTTGAAAGTTATTTAGCGAATATTCCAGGTATCAAAGTGGTGTCACCATCAAATGGGTATGATGCAAAAGGATTATTGAAACAAGCCATACGTTACGAGGAAGATCCAATCATGTTTTTGGAGAGCGAAGTGATGTATGGAGATAAATGCGAAGTGCCAGAGGAAGAATATTATATCCCATTAGGTAAGGCCGATATTAAGCGCCCAGGTAGAGATATTACGATTGTGTCTTACAATAAAATGATGAAAGTGGCATTGTCTACTGCAGATGAATTAGAGAAAGATGGAATCAGTGCAGAAGTAATAGACCTAAGAACTATCCGCCCTCTAGACTGGATGACCGTATTGGAGAGCGTTAAAAAAACTAATCGCCTAGTAATTATTGAAGAACAATGGCCTTTTGCTTCGGTGTCATCTGAATTAAGTTACAGAATTCAAAAGGAAGGTTTTGATTACTTAGATGCACCAATCAGAAGAATCACAAGTGCGGATGCGCCTATGCACTATGCACCTAATTTGACAGCATCAGCCATCCCTGATGTAATCCGTTCAGTGAAATTGGTGAAAGAAGTCTTACAACAATACAA
>RFSD01000049.1 GCA_009924165.1 Chitinophagia bacterium
CCCTCGAAAAAATCATTATAGTAAAAATTAATAAGGGCTTAGATAATTTATAAATGAAAAAAACGAGGGCCCGTTTATGGGGCCCCTCGAAAAAATCATTATAGTAAAATAAAAAAGCCTAACTCTTGAGTTAGGCTTTTTTAATATCATTAGAGAAGAATTTATTGGAGCTTATATTTCATAAAGCTCCAATAAATTACACAAACATTCTTATAGGTTCTTCTAAATAACTTTTTAAAGTTTGTAAGAAAGCTGATCCTGTTGCACCATCTACAACTCTATGGTCGCAACTTAAAGTCACATTCATCACATTACCTGGAACGATTTGACCATTCTTTACAACGGGTTCTTGTGCAATACCACCTACCGCTAGAATACAAGCGTCTGGCGGATTAATGATTGCAGTGAATGCATCTATTCCAAACATACCTAAATTAGAAATGGTGAAAGTACTTCCTTCCCAATCTGCAGGTTGTAATTTTTTATCTTTTGCTTTTTTAGCAAACTCTTTTACAGATACACTTATTTCATCCAATGAAAGTCCGTCTGCAAATCGAAGTACAGGCACCAATAACCCTTCGTCTACCGCTACGGCAATACCAATATTGACATGATGGTTTTCGCGAATGACTTCGCCTAACCAGCTGCTATTTACTTTTGGATGTTGTTTTAATGAAAGGGCCACTGCTTTAACAATAAAATCGTTAAAGCTTATTTTAACAGGTGCAGTTTCATTTACTACAGTTCTTGCAGCAATGGTCGCATCCATGTTAATTTTCATGGTTAAATAAAAATGCGGCGCTGTAAATAAACTTTCACTTAAACGTCTCGCAATTGTTTTACGCATTTGAGAAACCGGCGTATCTACAAAACTTACTTGACCAACAAAATTGGAATTTCTTGGAGCCGATGATCTTGCAACACTTGAAGTACTGCCTGGCGTATAATTATCTAAATCTGTTTTTGTAATTCTTCCATGCTCACCTGTGCCTTTTACAAATTTTAAATCAATGCCTTTTTCTTTTGCAATTTTTTTAGCCAAAGGTGAAGCGAAAATTCTTCCTTCATTAACCACTTGTGTTGTAGAAGGTGTCACCGTACTTGTAGTTGGAGTTGGAGCAGTAATTACAGCAGGGGCTGGTTGTGCAGCAGTCGCTGGTGCGGCTGTCGATGCGCCACCCTTAATTGCAGCAACAATTGGAGCAATGTCCAAACCTTGTTGTCCAATGATACAAAGTAAATCATTCACTAAAATCTTTTCTCCAGCCTTAGCACCTTGGTATAATAAAATTCCATCCTTATATGATTCTAATTCCATCGTCGCCTTATCGGTTTCGATGTCTGCTAGTACTTCTCCTTTTTTAACAGTATCTCCTATTTGTTTATGCCATCCTGCGATCACACCTTCGGTCATTGTATCACTTAATCTTGGCATCAATACCACTTCTTCCATTGCTGAAACGTCTATAGTAGGTGTAGATGGAGCAGCAGTTGTAGTAGCAGGTGCACTTGTTGCATTTTCAGCCGGCGCTGGCGCAGATCCACCACCTGTATTTTGAGCTATCAAAGCAGTTACATCTTCCCCTGCTTTTCCAAAAATGGCTAATAAATCGTTTACTTGTAATTTGCCACCACGAGGTGTGCCTATATGTAATAAAATACCATCTTGATAGCTCTCCAATTCCATGGTTGCCTTATCCGTTTCAATCTCGGCTAATAAATCACCTTTTTTTACGGTATCCCCCACATTTTTGTGCCAAGCCGCAACAACACCTTCAGTCATGGTATCGCTCAAACGGGGCATTAATATTACTTCTGCCATAGGTAAAAAGCTAATTTGTAATTGAGTCGTGAAATTACGCTAAAAATGTATTTTTTCCCACCGAAATTGGCAATTTTATAGCAAATAAGGGCAAATTAAGGCAGATAAAAGTAAATACCAGATCGCTTATTGTCCTTGAGCTAAACTATATGCTTTTTTATCACCCCACATGCTTAAGATTTCTAGTGAACTAATCTTAAAATCTTTAGATAGCGCAGTATATAAATCTAAAATGTCTACTTGTGTAAGCGGACTTGCAGGGTCGGTTTCAAATCGAATACGATATTGATTCACCAGGTTGGTGAAAACAGAACCTGTTGGCCAAACCTGTGTTCCTCTATTAGAAATCGTAACCAATTTCAATTGATTTTTTTCTTGTTTAATTGCTATATCAGCCAACTCATTTGGTTGTAAAGTAGTTTCTATAAAGAAATCTGCTCCAACAATTTTATGCGCTTCGTTCTTTGAACTTAGCAACATTGGGTTTTTTGTAATTGCACTATTGGTAGGTACAAAATCAAAGTCTTTTAAATTAGGTTTTGGATTTTGTGTTGGTTGTTTGCCAAAATTATCAATAATGGTCTGTGCAAAAACAGTCGTGTTCACTGAAGGTATAGACTTATCTCCAAAATCTCCTGTATGCACGCCCGACTCCAATGTATACAATAATGCATTTTCAATCATAACTGCTTTTTCCATCATACCTAAATGACGCAACATATTCAATCCACTCAATAATAATGAAGTTGGGTTAGCAATATTTTTACCGGCGATATCTGGGGCAGTGCCATGTACTGCTTCAAAAATAGAAATATGATCACCAATATTTGAAGATGGCGCAAACCCAAGTCCACCAACTAATCCAGCGCATAGATCACTCACAATATCTCCTTGTAGATTAGTTAATACAATTACATCGAATAAGTCTGGACGACTTACCAATTTCATACATAGGTCATCTACAATCACATCATCCGCTTTTAAATTTGGATATTCTTTTGCAATCTCATTAAATACTTCCAAGAAAAGACCATCCGTTAATTTCATGATGTTGGCCTTATGTCCGCATGTAATTCTTCTTGCACCTTTTTTTTGTGCCATTTCAAATGCATAACGAATTACTTGTTCACTTCCACCTCTTGTTATGAATCTTCTAGCAATGGCCACATCTTGTGTTAACATATGTTCGATACCGCCATAAGTATCTTCGATATTTTCACGCACAATGGTTAAATCAATATTGATACCCGCTTTACTAAAAACAGTATCTACCCCACTTAAAGTTTGAAATTTTCTGTCGTTGGCATACGTGTTCCATGTTTTTCTAGCAGTCACATTCACACTCTTTACACCCTTCCCCTTTGGTGTTTCCATTGGACCTTTAAATAGGATCCCTAATTGCTCAATCGCCTCTTTTGCTTCTGGGGTCATTCCTATGCTAAATCCTTTATCAAATACCCATTTCCCCATGTCTACATACTGGTATTCCAATGGTACTTTAGCCGCATTGAATACGCCTATTACTGCTTCCATAATCTCTGGACCGATTCCATCACCTTTAGCTACAGCTATCTTCATTTTAGTCAGTTTTTATAGTAAAAAATGGGTTTGAAAAGATATTTTGCAAACGCTTCCGCAAAGTTAGGTGAGTTCGTCCTGCTTTAAAAAAAATAGCCCTTCTTTTTGGGGTTGCTCAGGAAAATATTTCCTAATTTTATACAGCAGTATACTCTGCAAGTTACTTTTGATCAGAACGGTCATGATTTCTACCATTTCAGAAGGAATAGAAGTAAGTGTTGAAACCTTTTACCAAAAAGATTATAGCAACCCTTTACAGCAAGATTTTATGTTTGCTTATCGCATTACGATCGAAAATCACAACTCATTTCCTGTAAAATTACTTCGTAGATTTTGGGAGATATTTGACAGCAATGGCGAACACAGAGTAGTAGAAGGCGAAGGCGTGGTAGGTGTTCAACCTTTAATTATGCCCGGCAAGCAATATCAATATGTGAGTGGCTGTAATTTAAAGACAGAACTAGGTAAAATGCAAGGTTACTACAATATGGAAAACGTTGAAAATAGAGAAGCTATTCAAGTTAAAATTCCTGCATTCAAAATGATTGCGCCTGTAAAATTAAATTAAGCCTTTCAGCTTAAAGTATTTTTATCTTACTTATTAAAATATTTTTTAGGGCTAAAAATCAATATTAGTTTGATCAAATATGGTCTTTGCTGGTGTTTTCAATAATAGATTAAGATCGTTTTTTGACTTTCCTTTTTGTTGTTTCATCCAAGATTTTACAATTCCATAGCCAATGTATTTACCTACATTGCCTGGTATATCTTCTCCAAAATAATCGTTATAAGGCGCTTCTATTAAGATTGCGCTTGTCAAACTTGGATCCACAGAAAAAAGCCTGTTTTGACTTGATAAAAAACTCCAAATATCTCCTTGACTTTCTTCGATTGCTTTTAATTGATTGTTTGTATAGCCCAACAATAGTGTATCAGAAGCGTTTGGCAAGCATTGGCTCAATATATATTGACGCTTACCAATTTCAATCATTTGTTCAATCAATTGTTTCCCATTTAAGACTAATGGATCATAGTCGTTCAATATATTTTGTACGCTATTGACTACAATATATTCAGGTGCAAAATGGCGACTAATATAAGTTGGGTAGATGGTATTGATTTGTTCGGAATAATACCAACTTGATGCTGCTCCCATATATAATTGAAGTCCAATAGCTAGTGGGCGATAGGCTTTATAAAATGCCCATATTTTTTTAGACTCCTTTTTTGGAGACAGCATTAAAATTCGGTTAAAATAATCTTCTGAAAATTGAGGGTATTGTTGGACCAATTTGGCTAAATCTGACTCAAAATGCAAGCTGTCCATGGCAAAGAAGGCACTGTCAAATCGAATTTCAGTCATCTTTGGGGTTGGTCCAAGCTGCGCAGGGTCTTCATTTGGACTTGAGCATCCTGTTAGGGCAAGCCCTATCAATCCATACAATAAAACGGTTATTCGCATCCTCGAAAGTACAAAAAAAGCGAGGTTATTTCTTTTAAAAACCGACCTTTGGTGCATGAAAATTTGTATCGCCCAGCAGAATTATCATATTGGTAATTTCGAGGCCAACACTAAACAGATCATTGACGCAATTGAACGCGCAAAGCAACAAGGTGCCGATTTAATTTTATTTAGCGAAATGAGTGTTTGTGGTTATCCTGCAAGAGACTTTGTGGAGTTCAATGATTTTATCAATCAATGTTATGCTAGCGTGGATATCATTAGAAAAGCAGCAGACACCATTGGCGTATTGATTGGCGCGCCTGCACACAATACCAATGAAAAAGGGAAGCCTTTGTACAATGCAGCCTTTTTTCTTTACGAACAAAAAATACAAGCAGAGATTCATAAAACATTATTGCCTACTTATGATGTATTTGATGAGAATCGATATTTTGAACCAGCAAGCGAGTGGAAAGTCGTTCCCTTTAAAGGAAAAAATTTGGCAATCACGATTTGTGAAGACATTTGGAACCTTGGAGACAACCCTTTGTACACCATTTGCCCGATGGATAAAATGATGCAGCAGTCCCCAGATATTTTACTAAACCTGAGTGCCTCTCCATTTGATTACACACATGACGAAGATCGTAAAGCCACCATAAAATCTAATGTGGTCAAATATAAAAAACCTTTATTCTACTGCAATGCTATTGGAAGTCAAACAGAAATTGTATTTGATGGCGCTTCTTTAGTATTTGATAAAGATGCAAATTTATGTGGTGCCTTACCCATGTTTGAATCTGCTATGGAAATTTTTGAATGCAATGAGGATGGCACCATCAATGCGCCGATCCTTGAACCTGCAGCATCTGTCCCAAGTAAGGAATTGAATCCAGCTAATTTAGTGCCCGCATTAAATATCGATCAAGTGTATAAAGCATTGGTTTTAGGTGTGAAGGATTATTTTAATAAAATGGGTTTTAAAAAAGCCATTCTAGGTTCTTCTGGAGGGATTGACTCCGCTGTCACCCTTGCTATTGCTTGCGAAGCGCTTGGTAAAGAAAATGTCTACGCTATTTTAATGCCTTCTCCCTTCTCAACTGAGCATTCTGTAGATGATGCGATTGAGTTAAGTAAAAACTTAGGCAATCCATTCGATATCCTTCCAATTAAAGAGGTGTATGAAAGTTTTTTACATACTTTAAAACCAATTTTTAAAGACCTGCCTTTTTCTTTAGCAGAAGAGAATATCCAAAGCAGGTCGAGAGGAAATATCTTGATGGCCATTGCCAATAAATTAGGTTATGTTTTATTGAATACGTCTAATAAAAGTGAATTGGCGACAGGCTATGGTACATTGTATGGTGATATGGCTGGTGGATTGGGTGTTCTAGGGGATTGTTATAAATTACAAGTGTATGAATTAGCCAATTACATTAATTCAAATAAAACAATCATTCCAAAAAATATTATTGAAAAAGCACCAAGTGCAGAATTAAGACCAGATCAAAAAGACAGTGATAGTCTGCCAGACTATGCTTTATTGGATCAAGTTTTATACCAATACATTGAAAAACGCTCAGACCCTGCCGACATCAAAGCGCTTGGATTTGACGGAGCAATGGTAGATCGTACTTTAAAAATGGTCAATACCAACGAATACAAACGCAATCAATTTTGTCCAATTATTCGGATATCGCCAAAAGCATTCGGCGTGGGAAGAAGAATGCCTATTGTTGGAAAATATTTAAATTAGCGTATGAAAAACAAAACGATGATTTGCTTAGCCAGTGTATTACTTTTTTTAAGTTTAAATACAGTGGCCCAAAAAACAGCACCTGTTTTACCTGGTGCTTATCAAACTGCGCAGTATTTGCCACTTTTAAAAAATAAAAGAGTGGGCTTGTTTACCAACCACACGGCTACAGTAGGCAAAAAACATTTAATAGATACTTTACTTGCAAGTGGGATTCAAATACAAAAAGTATTTACGCCAGAACATGGTCTTAGAGGCACAGCAGATGCTGGTGAAAAAACCAAGGACGGGATTGATGAGGCAACAGGTGTAAAAATTGTTTCGCTTTATGGAAAAAAATATGGGCCGAGTGAAGCGGACCTGATGGATGTGGATGTGTTGCTATTTGATATTCAGGATGTGGGCACACGTTTTTATACATATATCTCGTCTCTACAATACTACATGGAAGCAGCATGGGCCAATAATAAGCCTTTGGTTATTTTAGATCGTCCTAATCCAAATGGGCACTATGTAGATGGACCTGTATTGGAAAAACCCTTTAGTAGTTTTGTTGGCAAGAAGCAGATCCCTACAGTATATGGCATGACGATTGGCGAATATGCAAAGATGCTTGTTGGTGAAAAATGGTTGACTGCACCAGCAGATAGTAATATCAATAAAACAGCAAGTCCACTTCAATTTACGGTGATTGCCTGTAAAAATTATGACCACAAATCCATGTACACTTTCAATATTGCACCATCACCAAATTTACCAGACATGAATGCCATCTATTGGTATCCAACAACCTGTTTAATAGAAGGATCGGTGATGAGTGAGGGACGCGGCACTGCGCATGCATTTGCGCATATTGGCCATCCAAGTATCAAAGGCAAAAGTTTTAGCTTTATTCCTGGACCAATAACGGGCGCCATGAGTTCTAAATTATATGGACAAACTTGTTATGGTTGGGATTTAAGCAATCAACAAGCACCTAATAAGATTGATCTGGATTTAATTATAGAGATGTACCAAGCATTCCCAGAAAAAGATAGTTTTTTTATTGAGCCTAAATCAAAATTAGCCACCGACTACTTCTTTAATAAATTAGCAGGTAATGCAGTATTGATGGAGCAATTAAAATCAGGTCAATCTGCAGGAACGATTAGAGCTAGCTGGCAACCAGGACTTACTGCATTCAAGCAAATGCGTAAAAAATATTTACTATATACAGATTTTGAATAGAAAAAATTATACCCTACCAGGTGTATGAAGTGAATTAAAATAAAAGAGGTCCCGAATTATTGGGACCTCTTTTTTAGGTAATTTATAGACTCAATGATTTAAATCAATTACCCACCAATGATTGGAATGGCCAATTGATGTACAGCTTCATTTAATTTTTTAACACCTGTTTTCTTTAATGTCTCAAGCTTATTAAATTCAGCATCTACTTGCCCTTTTAACAATTCATACACTCCTTGAACTTGTTGTGTAGGAGCAGTGTACCCAGATGCTGCTGATTCAAATACTCCAGCAATTTTATCATCTAAGCGAATTGGAAAATTCAAAACATCCTGTCCGCTCTTCGCTTTTGTTTGATGCAATGCTTCTTCGATTGAAGTTAAACTAGCCAACACTTCTTTTGCTTGTTTTTGGAAGGAAGAATCTTTTGTTTTCTTTTGTAGCATACCAATCTGTGCGCGTAATTCTTTGATACTCTTTAGGTTTTTCATGATATCACTAAATGTGCCTGCAACCTTTAATAAGAACTGCTCCTGCGCTTTTAAATCTGCATCGGACACTTTATAATTTGGATCGGCAACAATTGTAAATGGTTGTTCAGTCACCGTATTATCAATAGTCACTTTCGCAGTGTATTTACCTGGCGCTGCCAATACTGGGCTTGTTGAACCATTCCAAAGAATCAAACCAGGCTCTGGTTTTTCTGCTTCTTTATGGTACATATTCCAAACAAAACTTTGGAATCCAGCTTCGCTGCTTGGACCACCTACTTCTGATTGGTTTATTTTTTTGATCACTTTTTTCTGGTCATCCATGATCACGATTTCTACTTTAGATGAATCAGAGGTGTTTACATTCCAATATTTAATCACCACACCCTTAGCAGGATTCATGCCAACATTCGCTGGCATACTTACAGAAACACCACGTCCTCTTCTACCACCCATTTGTGGAGGCACACGATATGTATTTGCAATAGGAAATACTTGATTTACTGTTGGGGCTGGTTGGAAGTTTTCGATAAAAGATAAGTCATCTAAAACATAAATACTTCTTCCTTGTGTTCCCACAATCAAGTTTTGATCTTTAATCAATAAATCAGTAATTGGTGTAACAGGTAAATCTAATTGGAAGCGCTCCCAAGAAGCACCATCATTTATAGATACATACAATCCATACTCAGTTCCAGCAAATAAGACACCTGCTTTTCTTGGACTTGCAACAATCGCTCTTGTAAAGTGCATTGGGTCAATTCCATTAGTGATTTTTGTCCATGTAGCACCATAGTCTGTTGTTTTGTAGATATAAGGAGCAAAATCATCTAATTTATACCTAGTTCCTGCAAAATAAGCAGTTCCTTTTCTGATAGGATCTACTTCTACTCTATTCCACATCATCCATTTAGGGGCATCTTTTGGTGTTACATTTGTCCATGTTTTACCACCATCTTTACTCACATTAATCAAACCATCATCACTACCTGTCCATAATAAATCTTTTTCAACCGGTGATTCTGCAGCAGTGAAAATGGTACAGTAATATTCTACACTCGTGTTATCTTGTGTAATTGGTCCACCAGAACTTTTTTGTTTTGTTTTATCATCTGTCGTTAAATCTGGAGATAGCATGTTCCAACTTGCCCCTTCATTTTCTGAAGAAAATAAATGGTTACCCGCGGTATATAATTTCTTTGGATTGTGTGGAGAGAAGAAGATTGGATGGTTCCATTGGAAACGGTATTTCATTACTTCTGCGCCTGCACCCATTGGATTATCTGGCCATACATTGATCACTCTATTCTCTCCAGTTTTATGGTCATAGCGTGTAATCAAGCCACCATAAGATCCACCATATACAATATCGCTATTCAATGGATCAGCCACAATATAACCACTTTCGCCACCCGCAGTCACATCAAAATCACTTTCGCCAATGAATGCACCATAAGTACTTGACTTAATTCTGAATGCGGAATTGTCTTGTTGTGCGGCTAAGATTCGGTATGGAAAACTATTGTCCGTACTCAAACGATACACTTGCACAGTTGGCTGATTCATCATCGTACTCCAGTTTTTGCCTGCATCCATACTCACTTGCGCACCGCCATCGTCTGACACAATCATTCTTTTTCCATTCTTAGGATCTATCCATAAATCATGGTGATCACCATGTGGTGTTCTTAAAGAAGTAAAACTTTTACCACCATCAGAAGACACCATAAAATTTACATTCGGACAATACACTTTATTTTCATCCGCCGGGTCAACAAATACTTTGGTGTAATACCATGCACGCTGACGAATATTGTTATCGCTACTTGCTAATTCCCAAGTTTTTCCAGCATCATTAGATACATACAATCCACCATTTGCATTTTCAATCAATGCATATAATTTATCGGTATTAGATTTTGCAACCGCCACACCTACAATACCCCAAACACCCTTAGGTAGTCCTTTATTATTTTTAATAGACGTCCAAGTATTTCCACCATCTGTACTTTTATACATACCAGAACCCGCACCACCACTTTCTAAACTGTATGGCGTACGAATCAATTCCCATGTACCCGCATACATAATATCTGGGTTACTTGGATCAATGATTAAATCACTCGCGCCAGTTTGTGGATTCACGTACAGTACTCTTTTCCATGTAGCTCCACCATCTAAACTCTTGTACACACCTCTGTTTTCATTTGGACCAAATAAATGACCCATCACAGCAGCCCATACAATATCTGGATTTTTTGGATGCACAATCAAACGCACTATATGACGTGCCTCTTTTAAGCCTATATTTTTCCAAGTCTTTCCATCATCTGTTGACTTCCACATGCCATCTAAACCTTCGCTCACATTACCACGCATGGAGTTCTCCCCTTCGCCAACATAAACGATAGATTCATTCGAAGGTGCAATCGCAATCGCGCCAATCGTTCCACCAAAATAGCCGTCAGAAATATTTTTCCAGTTATTACCAGCATCGGTTGTTTTCCAAACACCACCGCCTGTTGCACCCATGTAAAACGTGTTTACATCAGTATAGGAACCAACACCTGCTGCGGCACGTCCACCTCTGAACGGACCAACTAGTCTAAAACTTTGTGCTTTAATAATTGGGTCTTGTGTCAATTCAACTGGTTTGATTGTTTCAGTTGGTTTTTTCTTTTGTGCTTGTGCAGGACTAATCGTAACTAGTCCAACCAATGCCGCAAATACAAAAAGTAGTTTTTTCATAATTGAAATTTATAATGAATAATCCTTGTTTGAATAGTTAAAATAACGAGCCCTCCAATCGGAGGGCTGCGTCATTATTTAATCGCTTCTATTTCTTTGAATTTTTTAATTGGTGTTGCTTCAACTAATTTTCTAAAGTCTGCCCAATCTTTTGCAAAGAATGCATTCACTTTTGTAACAACATCATCAGCTGCCACTTTCGCTTCAGCAATGGCACGATCTTCTTGTGCACCTGGCATAGAAGTCTTACCCATTACAAGCATACTTGCATTGCGGATAATACCTATTGGCGTGATTGTTGCTACGGTACCGTAACCTTGCTTCTCTTGTTTTTTGCCCACCATCATTTCTCTTAAGTTTTTCACTTTTTCAGTTATGGCTTTATGCACTTTATTCAAGCTATCCAAGCCTTTATCTTTTTTATCTTTCCACTCTGCTTTTAATTGAACTAAAATTAAATCAGCATCATCCAACTGGTCTTGTGCAGCATTGTATTT
>RFSD01000050.1 GCA_009924165.1 Chitinophagia bacterium
GATTTGAAAATCAGGATTGTCTTTGTACACTAAATAAATCTCTTTCATGTTTTTATTTAGCTTAGGACAGATGCCCTTACATGTAGTAAAAAAATATTCGACCACAGTGATTTTATTTTGAAATACTTTTTCTGTCACTTGATTCCCATCCTGATTGGTAAAAGAAAAGGGCTGCACGTAACTTAATACAGGCATCTTCACTTTCCAGTTGTCGGTCCCCCTAAATAAAAAATAATAAAATCCTGCAAGAAGGACTACGAAAAATACAAGGTAAATAGTTGATTTTTTTGACATCTGAATCTGCTTTAAATGCGTCACAAAGTTACTATTATTTTCAGGGTATTGGCTTAGCTTTGCATTATGTTTAAAAAATGGAATTGGGACGCAATTGGTATTGGCACTTCTTTGGCTTGTGCAATACACTGTGCTTTACTGCCCTTATTTTTTAGTAGCCTTCCTTTATTAGGGATCAATGTATTACACAATCCAAGTTTTGAGTTTGGGATGATCCTGCTTTCTTTTGGGATTGGCGCCTATTCTTTATACCATGGTTATAAAAAACACCACCATAGCTTTAAACCAATTATCTTGTTTAGTATCGGGATAGGATTGATGTTTTGTAGAATGGTCTTTAGAGAGGCAGAATTGTATTTATTATTCCCTGCTGCATTTTTTATCATCATAGCACATATCAACAACCATAATAGTTGTAGAATGCATAACCATGCGCATGAAGATGACTGCGATCATTAGAGACTATAGCTAATACTTCCGTCTTTCTCGTCCTTTAACTGAATACCCATTTGAGCCAATTGATTCCTGATTTTATCGCTGGTCGCAAAATCTTTATTTTCCTTTGCTTGTTTTCTGATTTCAATTAATAATTCCACCACGCCATTTAATTGTTGGCGATTTGCGCCATTGTCTACTTTTAGACCTAAGATAGATTCTACAAATAGTTTTAATTGCGCTTGAACAGTCACCCAAATAGCACCTGCTACTGCATCTGCAGCAATATGTTTATCCTTTAATGAATTGATACTTGGAAGGATTTCAAATAAATTTGCTACCACTTTCGCCGTATTGATATCGTCGTCCATGAAAGTTTCTAACTCATTGGTCCAAGTCATTAATTGGTCTGCAAGCAATTGGTCTTTTGAAACAGTTTCATTACCAAAACTTTGTGCCTGTAACCACTCGTATCCCTCCATGAACCTGCGCAATGCTTTTTCAGATGCTTGTAATGCTTCATTGCTAAAATCCAAAGTGCCGCGGTACTGACTTTGTAAGATAAAGAACCTTACAGTCATTGGCGTATAGGCTTTTGTAAGTTCTGTATGCTTGCCTTCGAATAATTCACTCAGCTTAATCACATTATTATAACTCTTACCCATCTTACGTCCATTGATGGTAATCATATTATTGTGCATCCAGTAACGCGCAGGCATTTGATGATTGCATACTGTGCTTTGTGCAATTTCACATTCGTGGTGTGGAAATTGTAAATCCATTCCACCCCCATGTATATCAAATTGTTTTCCTAAATACTTTGTGGCCATTGCAGAACATTCAATATGCCATCCCGGAAAGCCTTCTCCCCAGGGGCTTTGCCAGCGCATAATATGTTCAACAGGTGCTTTTTTCCATAAAGCAAAATCTACTTTATTTTTTTTCTCTTCCTGATTTTCTAAGTCTCTTGTGGTCTCTAATTGCTCTTCGATATTACGACCACTTAAAATACCATAAGGTTGGTTCTTTTTTGAATAATCATCATTGTATTTTACTACATCAAAATATACAGAACCATTGGACTCGTAAGCGTAGCCGTCTGCCATGATTTTTTTGATCATTTCTATCTGCTCTACAATATGTCCTGTGGCAGTAGGTTCTATGCTTGGAGGTAGATTATTAAATTGCGTCATAGCCCAATGGTATAGATTGGTGTATTTCTGCACCAACTCCATGGGTTCTAATTTTTCTAAAATCGCCTTGCTTGCAATTTTGTCTTCGGCTACTTTTCCTTCTTCTTCAAAATGGCCAGCATCCGTAATATTTCTAACATAACGTACTTTGTATCCTTTATGTAAAAGGTATCGATAGACCACATCAAAAGTGATAAACGGCCTTGCATGTCCTAAATGACTTTCGCCACTTACTGTTGGACCACAAACATACATGCCTACATAAGGTGCATTAATAGGTTCGAAAACTTCTTTTTGACGGGTAAGTGAGTTGTATAATTTTAGTGGCATAGTAGTCCTCAAAGATAATTTTATTTTACCTAAAAGAATGGCTAATTCTTAATCAATTGAAGGTCCGCCATAATCATGTGGTGGTCGCTCAAATTCTCATCCAAGGACTCCCAACCCTTTACTTGCCATTTATTATCGGCCATGATATAATCTATTCTTAAGGTAGGCGATAGATTCATATAGGTCGCGCCTATTCCAAAACCCTTTGCTAAAAATGCATCCTGCATATCCCCTTTTATCAATTTATAGGTATAGGAACTTGGCACATCATTAAAATCTCCAGTGATGATAGTGGGATATGGGCTTTTATCCAATTGTGCTTTAATATTCGAGGCCTGCACTGCACGAATCATAAACGCGTTTTTCATTTTACGCATGACACCATACTTTGCTTTCAATGCCGCCTTGTTGGCATCCGCTGCATCATCTATTGCCTCAAAATCATTTTGCTTAAATTTAAATGAAGCTAAATGCGTGGTGAAAACTCGAATTGTATCATCTCCTTTTAACAAGTCCACATAAATCAAACTTTCTTGATTGGTAAATGGAACCCTTTCGGCATATAGAATCTTGTATTTTGAATAAATGATATTGCCTGCAAAATAATTGGCCTCATTGATCTGATGGTCTTTAGAAAAAAAAGAATAAGGATACTTTTGATCAAAATAAGTAGCATGGTTCGCAATATCGTTCTTGAGTTCTTTTGTATTGTATTCTTGCAAGCAAATTATATCTGGGTCCCATTTTTGAATAGATGCTGTTATATCTTCTGTTCTTAATTTATGTCCTATTGGTTGTGGGGTGTTACCATTAAACTCCTTCACATTAAAACTTATGATGCGTAAACTATTATCCTTCTTTTTTTGTGAAAATGGTGTTCCTGGATGCCATGCAAATAAAACCAATATAGTTGGATAAGCTATCCCCAAAGTTGCCACGGAAATCAATGATAGTATAGGTTTTGCAATAAGCCAGATAAATAAAAATAAGAGGTGTAATACGATGATATATGGAGCCAATAAACTTAAAAAACCGTTTACCCAGATCCATCCAAGTGGCATAAAAAATTGTGGATACAATAACAATAGCACAAGTATAAGATGGACTGATAATAACAGCCCTTTACCAAAAATTCTTATGCGTGATTTTTTTGCCATGATACCTTTTAATATTTATTGCACCTCTTTTGGCGCCAATAAACGATTCCCTTTTTTAACAACAACATGCATCCAGTTTCCTAAATCAATTTTCTTTTTTAATAAATACATATACAATACGCCAACCAATCCTCCCACGCTCAATGTAAAAAAGAATACCGGAGTACCTGTTAAATGCGTTGCCACTTGAATCACAAAATACACCATAAAAATAAGCCAAACAGGAATACCTCCGGTGCCATTGAGTTGAAGTTGATATGTTGGATTTAAACTTAATGCAGCGGTGGCTATTGCCATAATACTTAACTCGGCGCCCATAAATGAAATGCCAGCTCCAAGACCAATGAAAGCCAATGCACCTAGGATGCCGCTGTATACATAAATTGGGAATAGATGTTTATTGGCTTTTTGATTTTGTAAAATATTTCCAAAAACAGTTAACCAAATCATATTGCCACAAAGTGTCCAAAAATGATCATGGGACCAATTGTAAATAAAAAATGTCCATGGCTTTTCGAGTGCTTCCTGATAATAAGGCGATAACATAAAATGGTGTACCACTTCGTCATAAAATTGTGACATTGGAAACCCCTCTAAAAAGTAGACCATCCTTGTCATACCATAGGTTACAGCAATCATTAAATTCGCCGATACAAGTGCTACTAGCGCATTGTTGTCTGCACCAAATAATGGCTTTGTTTGTTCTGTTGATTGCATACGATAAAATTAATTAATTGTTAGTTCCATCTATTGTTTCGTTCCTTCTTAGACCAAAGATATACCAAGACAAACCCTACGATCGCGCCACCCACATGCGCCCATCTTGCCACATTATCTCCTGCAGTATTGCGCACTGCAAAAAATAGTTCGTAAGAAAAATATAATATTCCTAGCCACTTAGCTTTGATAGGAAAGAAAAAATAAATATAGATATAGGTATTAGGAAATAAATAAACAAAAGCCATGATAATACCAAAAACTGCACCGCTTGCACCTAATGTAGCAGTATTAAGGGTTTTATTGTAATTGTTTGTCAATAGCTCCATGATCTCGGTGCGAATACCAGGTGTAGCAAGGCTTACATTGTTCTCACTTAATATTCTTGTTAACTGAATATTATGTGCTTTTGAATACGCCAATACGGCCTGGTTAAAGTCTGAAGATCCTGATACGCTCATTTGACTTAGTTGCATTAGGTCCGAAGCCATTGGCACAAACTCATATGAAAGTATCAGTAAATGTAAGACCGAAGCGCCAACACCACATAATATATAAAATAATAAAAATCGCTTAGGCCCCCATACATTTTCTAAAACAGAACCAAACATCCATAAGGCAAACATATTACCTAATATATGTCCAAAGTCACCATGCAAAAACATATGTGTAATCATCTGCCATGGTTGAAACAATTTACTTTGCCATGCATGTAGTGCAAAATAATCCTCCACCGAAAATGAACTAGTGGGTCCCGCAAATGTATTTTGTGCTAAGAACATTAAAGCATTAATGATAATTAAGTTTTTAATGATCGTTGGTAAAATCTCAAATCTTGTTGGCCTAAATTCTCTCATAAATTATGCGTTTAATAAATCTGTTCTTTTTAATTGCACTACATTTTCGATATGCAAAGTATGTGGAAACATATCTATAGGCTGTATTTTAGTCACAGTGTACTTGGCATGAAGTAATGCTAGGTCTCTGGCCTGTGTCGCTGGATTACAACTTACATATACAATGGTTGGTGCTTCCATTTCTAATAATTTATGCACTAATTTTTCGTGCATGCCTGCTCTTGGTGGATCAGTAATGATCACATCTGGCTTGCCATGGGTTTCAAAAAATGCATCGTCACAAACTTTAATCACATCGCCTGCAAAAAATGCTGTCTCTGTTAATCCATTCAAATCTGCATTCAATTTTGCATCCTCAATCGCTTCTGCTACAAATTCTACACCAATAATCTTTTTAGCTTGCTCGCTACAAAAAATACCAATGCTTCCTGTGCCACAATATAAATCATACACAATTTCCTTCCCAGTCAATTCGGCGTAGTCTCGCGTTACTTGATATAAGACCTCTGCTTGTTTTGAATTAGTTTGGAAAAAAGATTTTGGACTTATTTTAAATTCAAAGTTTTCTAATTTTTCTGTGATATATCCATGACCATAATATACCTGCGGTGTTAGGTCCTGCATGCTATCATTGCGTTTGGTATTGATGGTATATAATAAAGTTGTGATTTGAGGAAACTGCTTTAACAATAAATCCAACAATGCTTTTCTTTTTACTTCGTCTTCATAACCAAGTATCAAATTGATCATCCACTCACCCTTAGTCGTGTTTCTTACAAACATATTTCTTAACCAACCCTGATGTTGTTTGATATTATAAAACGGCATCTTGTTGTCTAAGGCAAATTGTACCACAGCTTTACGCATTAAATTCGTAGGCTCTTCTTGTAAATAACAAATATCTATTGGAACAATTTTTTCAAAAAATCCTCTTGCATGAAAACCGCCATCACCCTGGCTTTTAATCGGTTCTTCACCAGACGCTTTCATCGCTCTAAATGCTTCAAAAGACATATAGATATCTGTAGCAAAAGTGTATTCTACTTTATTACGATAGCCCTCGGTTTGCTTAGCACCCAAAATGGCAGGTATAGGTGGTAAAGGAATCTTAGCAATCCTAGTTAAATTATCTACTACTTGTTGTTGCTTATAAATGAGCTGTTGTGCATAAGGTAGCATCTGCCACTGACATCCGCCACATACTCCAAAATGACTACAAAATGGTTGTACCCTGTTTTCGGAATAGCTATGAAATTTCTTAGCAAATCCTTCTGCCCAATCTGTTTTATTTTTTTGTAACTGAATATCTACTACATCTCCAGGTACAGCGCCTTCTACGAAAATGACTTTTCCATCCACCCTTGCTAAGGACTTGCCCTCTGCTGCATAATTCTCAATAAGGACCTTTTCTAAAATGATTGCTGGTTTTGACTTTCTCACTGCTACAAAGGTACAATCCAGCTTCTAGAATCTACCATTCCGCCCATTTAAATTAAACCTAAATCTGTTTTTTATTTTTTACTTTTATATACTTATTTTGTCCATTCAACCCATTTATATGTTTCAGAAAACGATTGTTTTATGTTGTGTTGGTTTAGTGCTTTTGTTTAACAATAATGCCAATGCGCAGACAGTTAAAAAACAACCCGCCTCCAATGCCAAGCCTGTTGGACATCATATTCAAATTACCCTTAAGCCCTATAAAAATACAAAGGTCTATTTGGGGACGAACTATGGACAAAATCGTGTCTTAGCCGATTCGGCTATGTTGAACGAAGCAAGCCTGGGCTATTTTAGTGGGAAAGAAAAGCTCACGCCAGGTATTTACTTTATTGTATCTCCTAAGTATAGTATTCTATTTGAGTTTTTGGTAGATGAGGGGCAACAATTTAAAATTTTTGCGGACACATTAAACTTAATAGACTATAAAATTATTGGATCCGTAGACAACGATATTTTTAGTGCTTATTCCAAAAGCATGAACCAGCTTGGTGGTCAAAGAAATCAATTGGAGCAAGCTTATAGAACTGCTAAAACAGCAAATGATTCTGCGCAATACCTATTGGCCTTAAAAAAAATAGATACCAGCTTTAAACAAGAAAGACAAAAAATTATCACCACTGCACCAAAGTCAATGATGCGTTTTTTCTTAGACGTTTTACAAAGACCGGAGGCCCCAGCGATCCCCATAATCAATGGCAAAGCGGATTCTAGCTATCCTTTTTATTATGTCAAAAATCATTTTTGGGACAATGTTGTATTCAATGATAACCGTTTATTAAGAACCCCATTTTTTGAAGCAAAGCTTGATGAGTATTTTAAAAACTATGTTTCACGTGAACCAGATTCTATTATCGAAGAAGTTCAATACATGTTAACAGTAGCAAAAACAGGAAAAGAAATTTATCCATTTTTACTTTTTAAGTTTACCAATAAATACATCAGTCCTGAATTTATGGGTCAGGATAAAGTGTTCCTACATTTGTTTCAAAACTTTTTTAGCAAGGGAGATACGGTCCTTTTAAACAATGAATCTAAAAAAGCAATCACTGAACGCGCCTATAGCATCATGGCCAATCTCATTGGCAATCCCGCTCCACCATTGGTTTTAAACACAATAGATAACAAAGCATTTTCATTGTATGAAAGTCCCGCAAAATATACATTCATCGCATTTTGGGATCCA
This sequence comes from Chitinophagia bacterium, assembly GCA_009924165.1. GTDB lineage: Bacteria > Bacteroidota > Bacteroidia > Chitinophagales > Chitinophagaceae > Sediminibacterium. The sequence continues at coordinate 7,670 of RFSD01000050.1, forward strand.
ACCTGTGGTCACTGTAAAGAAGAAATGCCGAGGGTAGATTCTTTTTACACAAAAAACTGGAAACAATTAGGCGTTCAAGTAGTTGGTGTAAACACCAATGTGAAAGAATTGGCAGCTTGGAAACAATTTATTACAGAAAACCGTTTTGATACTGGATGGCTGCATGCTTATCAAACAGATGCTGCATTCAATGCAGAAATCAATGCGGGCAAACCAAGTACCATCAGACAATTGTATGATGTTTTTAAAACACCCACATTTTATTTGTTAGATAAGGATAAAAAGATCATTGCTAAAAATTTAACCGTAGATCAGTTCCACGATTTTCTGCAATCTCAACAAAAAAAATAAATTAAAATACAGCAGAGACAACGTCTCTTATCACCTTAGGTTTTCCTAAAGTATAGTAGTGTAACACAGGTACACCAGCTGCTTTTAGCTCCTTGCTTTGCTGGATCAACCACTCGGTACCCACTTGCTCACATTCCGCGTCTGTCTTGCATTTGTTGATGGCATTAGATAGATCTGTTGGGATGTCTACATGGAATATTCTTGGTAAAATGGTCAATTGCTTTTTATTGGTAATTGGCTTTAATCCTGGAATGATTGGCACCGTAATGCCCATATCGCGACATGCTTGCACATAGTCCAAAAACTTTTGGTTGTTAAAAAACATTTGGGTCATGATATAGTCTGCACCTGCATCCACTTTCTCTTTTGTTTTGATTAAATCGATTTCAAAATTTGGAGATTCAAAATGCTTTTCTGGATAACCAGCAACACCCATACAAAAATCGGTCTTGCCACCATTTAAAATATCTTCATCTAAATAAATACCCTGATTCAATTGTCCTACCTGCTTTAATAAATCAATCGCATACTTATTGCCACCTGGCTCTGGTTCAAAGCTAGATTCATTCTTAGCAGCATCACCTCTTAAAATTAAGGCGTTGTCGATACCTAAAAATTGCAAATCAATCAAGGCATCTTCTGTTTCACGTCTAGTGAAACCGCCACAAATAATATGAGGTACCGCATCGATATTATAATGGTTCATAATCGCAGCACAAATACCCACCGTTCCTGGTCGCTTTCTTACATCAACTTTTTCAAAAGTGCCATCTGTCTTTTTCTTAAACATGGTTTCGCTTCTGTGGTAAGTCACATTGATCCATGAAGGCTTAAACTCCATTAAAGGATCTAAATGGTCGTAGATAGAAGTGATTGTCTTGCCCTTTAAAGGTGGCAGGATCTCAAAGGAGACCAAAGTGTCTTTTGCTTTTGCTAAATGTGCTGTTACGTGCATAGAATACAAAAATAGTTAATATTATTTGACTAGGTTCAAATAGGCCGTTTTAACCTTATTTTTGTACAAAAGATTCAACGTGATACTAACCATACATACCGATAAGCTGATCAAACAATACAAGGGCCGCAAGGTGGTTGACCAGGTAAGCGTATCGGTTAAACAGGGAGAAATTGTTGGTTTACTTGGTCCAAACGGTGCCGGCAAAACAACCACTTTTTATATGGTGGTTGGCTTGATTGCTCCAGATGAGGGCCGTGTGTTTTTAAACGAAGAGGACATCACCCACTTGCCTATGTATAAGCGCGCACAAATGGGCTTGGGTTATTTACCACAAGAAGCAAGTGTGTTTAGGAAATTATCTGTTGCAGATAATATCATGGCGATTTTAGAAATGACAAAATTGACGAAGGGTGAGCGTATACATAAGATGGAAACACTTTTAGATGAATTTAATTTGCAAAAAGTTAGAAACAATAATGGTGATAGTTTAAGTGGTGGCGAGAGAAGAAGAACAGAAATTGCAAGAGCGCTTGCAGTTGATCCTAAATTTATTTTATTGGACGAACCCTTTGCTGGCGTGGATCCTATCGCAGTAGAAGATATACAGTCTGTGGTCGCTAGATTAAAATTAAAAGACATAGGTATTTTAATTACCGATCATAATGTAAATGAAACCTTATCTATTTGTGATCGTGCTTATTTATTGATTGAAGGAAAAATATTTAAACATGGCACGGCCGAAGAATTGGCCGAAGACGAACATGTAAGGCGCTTATACCTTGGTACCAACTTTGAATTAAAGAGAAAAGATTGGATTATCGAAATGGGTCAAAAATAATCTATGAAAATTTTTAGCCCAGCAATATCAAGATTAGCAAGATTGCGCTATTGGCGTATTGAACACTGGGTAAAAGATCCTATTGCAGCGCAACGTGAGGTTTTACAGGACCTCATTACTCATGGCCAATATACACAGATTGGAAGAAAGTATCAGTTTAGTACCATTTTCAATATTAGAAAGTTTAAAGCGCTTGTTCCAATACAGGCATACGAAGACCTTAAGCCTTATATAGACGAGGTGATGCAGGGTGAGCCCGATGTATTATGGAACACGCCTGTAGCTTGGTTCGCAAAAAGTAGCGGTACTACTAGCGATAAGAGTAAATTTATTCCGCTAAGCAATGAAAGCATTGAAGACAACCATTTTCAAGGATCAAAAGACGTTCTCAGTATTTACTATAATGCTTTTCCAGAGAGCGATCTTTTAACAGGTAAGATGCTTGTCATTGGAGGAAGTCATCAAGTGCATCCAATAAAAGATGATATTCAATATGGCGACTTGAGTGCAGTATTATTGCAGAACTCGCCTATCTGGTCTGGATTAGTTAGGGTGCCAGAATTAGCTATTGCATTAATGGATGAATGGGAATCTAAAATAGAAATGCTTGCACAAAGCACAATTCAAGAGCCTGTCACTTCTATTGCAGGCGTGCCGACTTGGACCATGGTCTTGTTAAAACGAATTTTACAAATCACTGGCAAAAAAACAATTAAAGAAGTTTGGCCCGACTTTGAATTATACATTCATGGTGGCGTTTCATTTACACCCTATCGTGCGGAATTTAAAAAGATCATTGGTGGAGATTGTAATTATTTAGAGATTTACAATGCAAGTGAAGGTTTTTTCGCGGCACAAGATCGATTAGATGAAGAAGGGATGTTGCTCTTTTTAGACCATGGCATTTTTTATGAATTCATGCCGGTGGAAGAATATGGAAAAGAAAATCCTATCACTATTGGATTAGACAAAGTTGAAATAGGAAAAAACTATGCCATTGTCATTAGCACCAATGGCGGCCTGTGGCGTTACCTTGTAGGAGACACCGTTCGGTTTGTGACACTCCATCCATTTAGAGTTAAAGTGAGTGGAAGACTAAAACAATATATCAATGCTTTTGGAGAAGAATTAATTGCAGACAATAGCGACAAAGCGATTAGCGAAACATGTACTAGTTTTAATGTGGTGATGAAAGAGTATACGGCTGCGCCTATCTATATGTCGGACAATGGCGCGGGCGCACACGAGTGGTTGATTGAATTTGAAAATGCACCTCCAGATATGCACGCATTCGCAGTAGCATTGGATCAAAACTTACAAGCGGTAAATAGTGACTATGAAGCTAAAAGATATAAAGACATTGCACTAGGCTTACCGCAAATCACCGCAGTCAAGAAAGATTGTTTTCACGAATGGTTAAAAAGAAAAGGTAAACTTGGCGGACAACATAAAATACCAAGATTATCCAATGAACGTAAATTTTTAGAGGAATTAAAATTAATTCATCAGGAAGGATAACAAATAAAATTTATTATGATTGATACATTAGGATGGATAGCAACCGCTGTGGTGGTAGGTTCTTTTGCAATACAAGATGTTAGAAAATTAAGGATGACCAATATGACCGGCAGCATGCTTTGGATTGCTTATGGTTTTTTAAAACAGGATAATCCTATTATATTTGTGAATATTAGTATT
>RFSD01000006.1 GCA_009924165.1 Chitinophagia bacterium
GTAGTTACCATATGATGACATACAGGTCTAAATTGTGATTGTTCTTCATATAAACCACGCCCAGATAAAGTTTCTTGAGAAGTAATTTCTTTTAATTTTGCAGTATTTAATACTTCATGTTTATTAGATTCGGAATAATATGCTAATCTAGCTGTTTTTAATTCCATTAATGAAGGATCTGCACTAGATGATTTACTTCTAGAATCTGTTAAAAATGATAATGGCATTTTTTTACCGTAATTGCCTAAAATCGACTTAACAAGTTCTGCCATAAAAGATTTACCGTTACTTCCAGAACCAGTAATAATAAAGATCATACTGTCTTTTGGTTTACCATCTAGACATGATGCTAAATAATACATTAAATAATGAAATGCATCTTTCCCTACAGCACCTGGGACACTCACAAATGTAACGCCACTTAATGAAGTGCCAATCATACCAAACGCCACTAACATCCAATTGCTATTTTTATTACCAATAAAAAAAGACATGTTATTACTGTTCTTGCCCGTGATTTTGGCTACTCCTAACAACACTAAAAAGTAAAGGATGACGAATATAAAAAGGGTAGTTGCACTCATAGTTAATTGTTTGACATTTTGATAGGACAAAGTAAAGAGAATCTTTGAAATATTTAGCTAAAATACTTCTATATTCGAGTATAAAAATTGTTTTCATGAAAATAAAGTCCCTTACTGTTTTCTGCGGATCTAAATCGGGTAATAATCCTAATTTTTTGAAAGCGGCGACTCATTTAGGAAATCTATTAGCCCAAGAAAATATAGAATTAGTCTATGGTGGAGGCAATAAAGGGTTAATGGGTGCGATAGCAAATGGTTGTTTGGCAAATGGAGGCAAAGTGATTGGAATTATGCCAAAATTATTATTAGAATGGGAGGCGCAACATACAGGATTAACGGAATTAATAGTAACCGAGACGATGCATGAAAGAAAATTACTTTTATACGAAAAAGGGGATGCTGCTATTGTGCTACCTGGAGGATTGGGCACATTTGATGAGCTTTTTGAAATGCTTGTTTGGAATAATTTAAGCATTCATGATAAAAACATAGTGCTATACAACTTTGAGGGATTTTATGACCCTTTGGTTGCCATGATCAATAAAATGGAAGAAGAAGATTTTTTATATGAACGCAGTAGGTACCGTTTACATGTTTGTTCAACACTCGAAGAAATTAAGGCTGCTTTTTCTTAGCACCTAAAATAGAGAATGTGAAACCCGCTCTAATAATTGGGTCTGCTCTGTTGTACCCATCTCTGTATGGGGAGTTTGGATTTTTTAATAAATCAATCATGATACTAAAATAGGTCATCCCATTTTCTGATCTAGTACCATATCCAATACCTGCCAACAGGCTCTCTGCTCCAAAACGAATACTTCTAGATGCGCCAGCATTGACACCATCCGTCCCCCTGTCTTTGAACCTGCTCCAAGTGTAATTATATTCTGGTTGTAGTTGTATGAAAAACTTTTCGAGTGGCCAGATCCTAGTAAATGCTCCAACTCCTAACTGGAAACTTCTAGATGATGTGCCAGGTAGACCATTGCTAATTGTTGGGTTAAATGATTGAAAAAATAAATTGGTAGCACCCCCAATATCCACATAGTCATTGACACGCTTATAAATTTCGGGATTGAGTCCAAGTTGAAAGGTGCCGGTACCACCACCAATCACTAAATTACCTCCAATAAAAATCGGGTTTACATTCATAGATGGCATTGTCTCTATGACTTCTTGCGCATTGATTATAATGCTATTGCTTAAAGCAATTAGTGCCAGGAGTAGTAGCTTTTTTTTCATTTATGGATGGTCAAATATTTTACCTGCGTTTAAAATATGATTTGGATCAAACACTTTTTTAATACCCTTCATCAATTCCATGGTGATAGGATCAAACATCACTGGCATAAAAGATTTTTGAATAAGTCCAATGCCATGCTCTCCGCTAATGGTTCCTCCAAGGGATTTCACTAGTTCGAATATTTTAAAAAGGATATCTTGTATCACTTCATTTTCATAGCTCTTTTTGTACAAAGGGTGGTTGATTCTGATATGTAAATTACCGTCACCCGCATGTCCATAAGAAACTACGTTAAATCCATTCTCAGCGGCCAATGTTTTAACACCTTTTATTAATTTAGGTAATTCAGCTCTAGGTACCACGGTATCTTCTTCTATGGTATATCCTGCAGCCACCGAGGCCTCATTGGCTTTTCGGCGTATTTTCCAAAGTTCAGTTTTTTGTTGGGCATCATCTGCAAAATATAATTCACCCACTTCGAAATTTGACAAAACATCAGCAATGGCTTCCATATCCTTCATCAATACGTCTTTATCATTGCCATCAACTTCAATAATTAAATGCGCTGCGAGGTTATCTGTAATTGTAATCGCAGTGCTCTCACATAATTTACTAGCTAATTTTATAGATTCAATTTCCATGAGTTCCATTGCACTTGGTGTAATGCCTGCTCTAAAAATAGCGCTCACCGCTTCGCTTGCTTTTTCTAAACTATCGAATGGTGCGAGCATTAATAAATCAAATTTTGGATGCGGGATTAATCTTAAAACAATTTTAGTCACAATGCCCAGTGTGCCCTCGCTTCCAACAATTAGTTGGGTTAAGTTATAACCAGTTGCATTTTTTAATACATTCGAACCCGTCCATATAATTTCACCTGTAGGTAAAACGATTTCTAAATTTAAAACGTAGTCTTTTACTACGCCATATTTTACTGCTTTAGGGCCACCTGAATTTTCAGAAATATTACCACCAATAAAACAAGATCCTTTACTGGCGGGATCGGGAGGGTAGAACAAGCCTTTTTCCTTTACAGCATTTTGCAAAACTTCTGTAATCACACCAGGTTCAGTGGTCACTTGTAAATTTCTTTCATCAATGTCTAAGATGCTATTGAATCTTTCCATCGCAATCACTAAACCTCCTAAATGAGGCAGTGCTCCACCTGTTAAACCTGTGCCTGCACCTCTTGGAGTAACTGGTATCAAGTGTTTATTTGCTAATTGCATCAAAGCACTAATCTCTTCTGCTTTTCTAGGTTTAACTACGACCGCCGGACTGTAATGCAATTTTTCCGTTTCGTCCCTGCCATATTTTTCAATGCTCTCTTCGTCAGTGAATACATATGCTGCACCAACAATGGATTTAATTTGTGCTAGTATTTCCGTTGTGATTTGTTGCATCTATAAAATATTAAAATAATCCGTACAATGTACTATCTACTTTACTAATGATATGACCTAAATCTTCTTCAGATTCACCAAATTTAATTTTATCGCAATCAATTATTAGTAATGGGCCTTCTGAATAATTATCAATCCACTTATTGTAGTAATCATTCAATCTTTTTAAATAATCTAAACGAATATTCTCTTCGTATTCTCTTCCTCTTTTTTGGATTTGAGAAACCAATGTTGGTACAGATGCTTTTAAATAGATCAATAAATCTGGAGGTTGAACCATCGATTTAATGGTATTAAAAAAGCCGAAGTAGTTATCAAAATCACGCTTACTCATCAAACCCATCTCGTGTAAATTGGGTGCAAATATATTAGCATCTTCATAGATAGTTCTGTCTTGAATGATGGTTTCGGTCCCTTTTTGTATTTCTAAAATTTGATTCAATCTGCCATGCAAAAAGTAAATCTGCAAGTTGAAGCTCCATCTTGGCATATCATCATAAAAGTCCATTAAATAAGGGTTATGGTCCACATCTTCAAATTGGGGGATCCAACGGTAGTGCTTACTCAACAACTCGGTTAGTGTTGTTTTACCAACGCCAATATTGCCTGCGATTGCTACGTGTTTTGGTTTTTTAGTTGTTGCTTTTGCCATAATCTTATGCGTGTAGTTGAATGATTCAGGTTGATTTTATAGGTATTCCATACCAACTGCTTTTCTAACAGTGGTCAAAGTAGCTGAAGCACTTGCTCTTGCTTTGTCAGCACCTTGGTGTATGATTTTTAAAAGTAAATCTTTGTTGTTTTGTAAGTCAGCAGCTTTGGTTCTAATTGGGTTGATAAATTGAACCATATCTTCGGCCAATTGTTTTTTCATATCGCCATAACGAATAATGCAATTGCCTTCCGAACTATTATTAAAGTCATCCTCGAATTTTTTTACAGTATCTGTTGTACTCACTAAACTCATTAGGGTAAATAAGTTTTGGATATAATCAGGTTTTTCTGAATTCGGAGTTAAAGGTCCTTGGTCTGTTTTTGCTTTCATGACTTTTTTGCGAATCAACTCATCTTCATCCGCTAAAAATAAAGTAGTCATTTGATTTTCGCTCTTACTCATTTTACCATTACCATCTAAACCCATGATTTTCACTAATTCGCTGTTATAATTAAAGGCATAGGGCAGAGGGAAAGTCTCTCCATAGCGGTGGTTGAATCTTTCCGCAAAATTGCGTGCCATTTCTAAGTTTTGTTCTTGGTCTTTTCCAACTGGCACTTTTACTGCGCGATGGATTAAGATATCAGCAGCTTGTAATACGGGATAAGTTAATAAACCAGCATTCACATTTTCGGGTTGCATTCTTACCTTGTCTTTAAAAGTAGTGGTCTTTTCTAATTCACCTTTATAAGCCAACATATTTAAATACAAATACAATTCTGCAATTTCTGGCACGTCACTTTGAACATATAAAGACACTTTTTCTGGATCTAATCCACAAGCAATATTTTCTGCGACTACACGCAACACACTTTCTTGCAAAGTTTTTGTGTCAGGATGGGTTGTTAAGCTATGCCAGTTAGCTACAAAGAAATAGCAATTGTATTCATCTTGCATGCGGACATAATTGCGCATTGCGCCAAAATAATTTCCTAAATGTAAGAAGCCAGTAGGCCTGATTCCACTCAATACGATTTCCTTTTCCATAGCTGTGCGAAGATAATGAATCGCAATCCCATTTTTTGCCATCTTTTTGGGATATTTGTCCTGAAACTAAAAAAAATCACTTGAGCCTAGCATCTCTTTTATCCAGTCCCATCGAATACCTTAAGGGCGTAGGCCCTTTGAGGGCGGAATTGCTTAAAAAAGAGCTCAGTATCTATACTTTCGGCGACTTATTACAACATTTTCCACATAGGCATGTAGATAAGACCAAGGTGACGCCTATATCAACTTTGACCCCCGAGATGGACTTTGTCCAAGTAAAAGGGGTCTTATTGGGGCTACATTCTATTGGGGAGAAGCGTTCAAAACGGATGGTTGCCCAGTTAAAAGATGAATCCGGTTATTTGGAATTGGCCTGGTTTCAGGGGATTCAATACGTTCAAAAGAATTTGGTGGAGGGCCAGACCTATCTGGTTTTTGGCAGGCTGGGCTTTTTTAATGGCAAGCCACAGATTGTGCATCCAGAAATGGAACCCTTTGAAATACAAACGATGGCAAAAAAATCATTGCTTGAGCCTGTTTATGGTTCCACTGAGAAATTAAAATCGAGGGGATTGAACGGAAAACAATTAGGTAAACTCACCCAAGTTTTGTTTCAACAAATTAGTGAAAGGGATCTGCCAGAAAATTTGCCTACGCATTTGTTAGTGGATCGTATGGGAAGATGGGAAGCCTTTAGGCAAATCCATTTTCCATCCAGTCAGGCTAAATATAAACAAGCTTTGTCTAGGTTAATTTTTGAAGAATTATTCATTGCACAAATCAGGTTGAATTTAATTAAGATAGACCGACATAAGAATAGTAAAGGACAGGTGTTTGAAAAAGTGGGAGACTACTTTAATACCTTTTACAACAATTACTTACCTTTTGAATTAACAGGTGCACAAAAAAGGGTGATTAAAGAAATAAGACAAGACGTAGCAAAAGGTTTTCAAATGAACCGGCTTTTACAAGGAGATGTGGGCAGTGGAAAAACGATGATTGCATTGATGGCGATGCTCATTGCTGCCGACAATGGATTTCAGAGTTGCTTAATGGCACCAACAGAAATTTTAGCGCAACAACATTATAGTAGCTTGACAGAACTCTTAAAGGAAATGCCTGTCGAAGTCGCCATTTTAACGGGTAGCACAAAAGCAGCAGAACGAAGGAGAATATTAAAAGGATTGGAAGAAGATACGATTCATTTTGTGGTAGGCACCCATGCTTTGATTGAAGACCCAGTAAAATTTAAAAAATTAGGATTGGCAGTCATTGATGAGCAACACAGATTCGGAGTGGAGCAAAGATCCAAGCTTTGGAAAAAAGCATCCATCCCACCGCATGTACTAGTCATGACAGCAACACCCATTCCAAGAACCTTAGCCATGACTGCATACGGAGATTTGGATTATAGCATCATGGATGAATTACCCCCTGGAAGACAGCCTATCAAAACCGTACACCGTTATGAAACATCGCGCGCGAGTGTCATGGATTTTGTAAAATCAGAAATACAAAAAGGACGACAATCTTATTTTGTCTATCCTTTAATTGAGGAAAGTGAAAAAATGAGTTACGAGGATTTAATGCAGGGTTATGAGCAAGTGAAAAGTTTTTTTCCTGAACCTACATTCAAAATTAGTATGGTCCATGGAAAGATGCACAATGATTTAAAATCCGAGAATATGAATCGATTTAAATCAGGTGATACACAAATACTTGTTGGTACGACTGTGATAGAAGTGGGCGTGAATGTACCCAACGCATCCGTAATGGTAATAGAGAGTGCAGAAAAATTTGGTTTATCTCAATTACATCAATTAAGGGGCCGAGTAGGTAGAGGTTCTGAGCAGAGTTATTGTATTTTATTAAGCAGCGTCAAAGCAAGTAGAGAGGCAAGAGAAAGATTAAAAATCATGTGTAATACCACAGATGGTTTTGTGATTGCAGAAAAAGATTTAGAGATTAGAGGGCCGGGAGATATAGATGGCACAAGACAAAGCGGTGCATTGAATTTTAAACTAGCAAGTTTGATCAATGATCGAGCGACCATGGAAATCGCCAAAGAAGCAGCTGCCGCCATTTGTGAGAAAGATCCTAATTTGACCATGCCAGAACACCTCGCAATCCGAAGCTTTTTGCAGACCCAAAAAACCAAAATTGGCTGGGGTAAGATTGCCTAAGCCCATCAATTTTAAGTATCTTGCTTCCAAGTAGCCAGTAGATGGAGGCATGATTATAAATTCAAATTAATTTTATGAAATACGACCCATTAGATCCAACTATTTTTATACAAAACAGAAAACGTTTTGTGAGTCAAATGCAAAAAAATAGCATTGCTGTTTTTGTCAGCAACGACGAGTTTCCGAGCAATGGAGATGCCCTGCATGGTTTTGTTCAAAATTCAGATTTATTCTGGTTAACAGGTATCGAGCAAGAGGGTACAATGGTGGTCTTGTTTCCAGACAATCCAGATCCCAAATACAGAGAGGTATTGGTCTTGGTTCGTCCACAGGAACTAAAAGAAATTTGGGATGGAAAAAGATTGAGAGCACATGAAGCCACTGCTATCTCTGGTATGAAAACCATTGTATGGGTAGATAGTTTAGACGCAATGTTGCAAACATGGATTCATTTAGCAGATGCGATTTATTTAGACTCCAATGAGAACGATCGTAAAAATAATTTAGTTAGAACAAATGAATACCGTTTCATAGACGAAATGCAAGCTCGTTATCCATTGCATCAATATTTACGTGCTGCAAAAATTATGAAGGCTTTGAGAGCAATTAAAACAAAGCAGGAAGTAGTGGTGATTCAAAAAGCCATTGATATTACAGAATCTGCTTTTAGAAGGTTATTACAATTCATTCGACCAGGTGTGCACGAATATGAAATTGAAGCAGAAATTTACCATGAATTTTTAAGTAAAAAAGCAACAGGTGTTGCATATCATAGTATTATAGCGAGTGGCGATAATGCAAGAACATTGCATTATACAAGCAATAATAATGTTTGTAAAGACGGAGAATTGATCTTGATGGATTTTGGTGCTGCTTATGGTGGATACAATGCAGATTTAACAAGAACTGTTCCAGTAAACGGTAAGTTTACAAAAAGACAAAAGGAAGTGTACAATGCTTGTTTACATTTACATGATTATGCAAAATCAATATTAAAGCCAGGTATTAGTATTTTAAATTATACCGATAAAGTAGGGGATGAAGCAACAAAGCAATTCCTAAAAATTGGCTTAATTTCTAAAGCGGATATTAAAAACGAAGATGCAGAGAATAAAGCATATCGTAAATATTTATATCATGGTATCTCGCATCATTTAGGAATAGATGTACATGATTTGGGTACAAGAACGGCGCCAATTCAAGCAGGCATGGTCTTTACAGTGGAGCCAGGAATTTATATTAAGGAAGAGGGTATGGGTGTGCGTATCGAAAATAATGTTTGGATTACTGCAAAAGGCAATCAAGATTTATTCAAGAACATTCCAATCAAGGCAGAAGAGATTGAAAATTTAATGAAAAGAAAAAAATAATTCAATTCCAAGATGCGTCAACAAATCCCCAATATCATCACACTGCTTAATTTATTTTTAGGATGCTTAGCCATTGTAAGTTGCTTTCAATTTGGGACGGTAGCGTCTATCTCTGAATCTGGAGAAATGCTGATAGAAATTCCTGAGAAATTATACTTAGCCAGTTTATTCATTGGACTTGCGGCAGTGGTTGATTTTTTTGATGGATATGTGGCTAGATTATTAAACGTCCCTTCTGAAATGGGGAAGCAATTAGATTCATTAGCAGATGTGGTCAGTTTTGGTGTTGCACCTGCATGTATCGTATATCAGTTTTTAAGGTTAGCATTAGCCAATGATGTGAATGCACTAGCTACAAGTAGTTGGTTATTTGCACCGGCATTCATCATTCCAATGGCAGGTGCTTACAGACTAGCAAGATTTAATTTGGATACAACGCAATCCACTTATTTTAAAGGGGTACCTATTCCAATGATTGGGATTTTAACTGCGGTTTTTCCATTGATCTATTGGCAGCCTTCTTTTGGGATTATTTCAAAGCTTTTATTGAGTCCGATATTTTGGTACGGCTATATTTTAGTTGTGAGTTATTTGATGGTCATGACAAGGCCTATGTTGGCGCTTAAAAGCTTTTCTAATAAGAAAAAATTAATCCTACCATTAGGGATTGTCTTGTTAGAAGTCATTATTTCTGCCTTATTTTTTAAATGGTACGCGATTCCATTTGGCTTTATTGGCTATTGCATAGTATCTTTGATGTATCCAAAAACAATCACTCAATAACAAAGTATGATCTATCAAGTACAAATTAAAGTAATGCCATTAAAGGATTTATTAGATCCACAAGGAAAAGCAGTTTTAGGCGGATTACATAATTTAGGTTTATCAGGTATTCAAGACGTTCGCGTTGGAAAAAACATCAATTTACAAATAGAAGCTGCCGATGAAGCTGCTGCAGTAGCAATGGCAACAGAAGCAAGTAAGCAATTATTAGCGAACGCAGTGATGGAATATTTTGAAGTAGTGGTTTTATAATTGACTTCATTCATTTACAACCATGTTATATTTAGTCCCTACACCCATTGGAAATTTAAAAGATTTTACTTTTAGAGCAGTAGAGACTTTACAAGCTGTGGACTTTATTTTATGTGAGGATACAAGAACTTCCTCCAAATTGTTACAGCATTATCAAATTCAGAAGCCACTTACGCCTTTTCATCAACACAATGAACATAAAATTGTGGAGCATTTAGTGCAACAATTGATGGCAGGGAAAAATATTGCACTTATCACTGACGCAGGTACCCCAGGTATCTCTGATCCAGCATTCTTATTGGTACGCGCCTGCAAAGCAGCAGGTGTTCCTGTAACAAGCTTGCCAGGTGCTACTGCATTTGTGCCCGCATTAGTTAATAGTGGATTGCCTACCAACAGTTTTATTTTTGAAGGCTTTATCCCTTTAAAAAAAGGCAAAAAAACATTAATGGATGCCTTAGCCAATGAGGAGCGCACCATGATTTTTTATGAAAGTCCTATGCGACTCGTTAAAACCCTTGAACTTTTCAAAGCCACATTTGGCGCAGCGCGTAAAGCTGCAGTGAGTAGGGAGCTCACAAAAATGTTTGAAGAAAATATCACCGACACCCTCGAAAATTTAATCCTCCATTTTACGGCAAAACAAGTGAAAGGCGAGATTGTGATTGTGGTGGCGGGGAAGGATTAATCTTTCTTTTATTCCTTTTATCATTCCACTTTGGATTCCAGCTTTTTTTTCTTTAAATTGACCTTATAAATAAATCCTATGTTAAAGAAGTTTACCTTATTTGCATTTTTGATTCTTTTATCAAGTTTGCAATTATTCGCCCAACCAGAACGTTGGCAACAACAGATCAATTATAAAATTGATGCTGCTTTGGATGTACAAAAAAATACCATCAAGGGGACCGAAGAAATCCTGTATACCAACAATTCAACTGACACCTTACGTAAAGTGTATTTTCATATGTATTGGAATGCATTCCAGCCTAATTCTAATATGGATGTAAGAAGTCGAGAATTGGGTAAAACAATTTTAGGGAACAGAAGAGGAGAAGATATCAAAGACTGGGATATGCGTGTGCGTGATCGTATTCAAAATTTAAAGCCAGAAGAGTATGGTATTCAAAAAGTGAATACCATCACTATCAACGGCAAGGCACAACAATTAGTGGAGCATGAAACCATTTTAGAAGTGGTTTTAACACAACCTATTTTGCCAAAGTCTGTTGTTAAAATGAATCTGCAATTTGAAGCGCAAGTGCCGGTACAAGTGAGAAGATCAGGAAGAGACAATGCAGAGGGTGTGCGTTATTCTATGAGTCAATGGTATCCTAAAATGGTAGAGTATGATTACCAAGGATGGAATACCAATCCTTATATCGCTAGAGAATTTTATGGCGTTTGGGGTAATTATGATGTGACTTTAAGATTGGATAAATCTTATATGGTGGGTGGAACTGGTGTGTTACAAAATCCAAATGCACCATTAGACAAGGAAGGTCATAAGGTTTGGAATTTTAAAGGCAATACCATTCATGATTTTGTATGGTTTGCAGATAATAATTTTAAGCATTTGTCTAAAGAAGTGCGTAAAGGTTTAACGCTGCATGTGTACTATAAAGCAAAAGATGCGAAAGCGGATAGTGCTTGGGCCAATGTATTATGGGCTGCTGAAAAAGTATTGCCTTATATGGAAAAGAAAATGGGTGCGTATCCTTATCCTCAATATTCATTCATCCAAGGTGGTGATGGAGGAATGGAATATGCGATGGCTACTTTGTTAAAAGGCCCTGGATTAGGCACTGTATTTCACGAGTGGATACATAGCTGGTACCAACATATTTTAGGTACTAATGAAAGCTTGTATGCATGGATGGACGAAGGATTTACAAGTTATGGCGAAGATGATGTGACGCATCATTATGAGCAAAACTTTGCAACACAATCGCCATATATAAGTGAGGCAGCAAAAAAACAACTCACTGCATCAATCGAAAGGCAAGCAACGATGCTTCCTGCAGTGCAGTTTGGTAATTATAACGGTTATTTAGCATTGGCTAAAAGTGGTTTCGAAGAACCTATGTCAACGCATGCAGATCATTTTAATACCAACTATGCTTATTCTAATGCGGCATATAGCAAGGGAGCTACTTTTTTAGGTTTGTTGGGTTATGTGATGGGAGAAGCGAAGCGTGATCAATTGATGTTGAATTATTATAACACTTGGAAATTCAAACATCCAAATGCAAATGATTTTATACGCGTGGCAGAAAAAACAAGTGGCTTACAATTACAATGGTTGAAAGAATATTGGGTGAATAGTACTAAGACCATTGATTATGGTTTAAATGATATTCAAGTAAGTGGACAAGCTGCATTGATTAGTATTCAAAGAGTAGGAAAGTTTCCGATGCCTGTGGAAGTTGTTGTGACTTACAAGGATGGTACGAGTGAATTGCACTATATGCCATTGGATTTGATGTTGGGAGGAAAACAACAAGAGGGTAAGCTTAAACAAATCAATCATCCAGAATGGAAATGGGCACAACCTACTTATACTTTTGAGACAACGCAGCCATTGGGTGCAATCAAGTCAATTGAAATTGATCCTAGCCAACGAATGCCAGATATCAATAGAAGTAATAATAAAATTGAAATACCGAATTAATTAGTATAGATATTTAAAAGAAAGAGAAGTTTTTGAAACAATGCTATGCTCGAGCGAGTATTCGAGCCTGCGAGCTATGAGCGAGGTATAGACGTTGTTTCAAAAACTATTTTCTTAGATAAAATTTATTTCTTAACCTGAATGATAAATTTCTCTTTAAAATAGTCCTCTTTAAAGATATCATAGATAGGCATCATCTTTGGTCTAGTGCCGCTTTCAAAAATTTCTTGATGTAAATCGCCGCCTTTTAAACAAATTAAACCATTTGGTTGATTTGGTTTTTTAACTAGTAAGGGGTTGGCCCATTTCCATAAATCTTTTAATGGCGCTACAGCTCTACTCACTGCGTAATCGAACTTTTTATTTTTAATATCTTCTACACGGGTATGCTTGGTCTCAATATTTTTAATGCCCACCATCTCACAAACCGCGTCCACCACTTTTAATTTTTTAGCAATACTATCTACTGCATAAAATTGTACTTCTGGGAAAAAAATCGCTAATGGCACAGTTGGGAAACCTCCACCACAGCCAATATCAATCACCTGTGTGCCTGGGGTCCATTCTGCAATAGCAGCAATGCTTAATGAATGAAGTACATGGTGTAAGTATATTTGATTGATATCTTTTCTGGAGACCACATTGATCTTTGCATTCCATTCCTGGTATGCCGCTTCTAATCCTGCTAATTGTGCTAATTGTGCAGGTGTAAAATCGTCAAAGTAACGGGTAATTAATTCCAATTTTTCTGTGGGCTTTTCCATACGCTAGGCAAGGTAAACAAATAATAGAATAACGACCATATATCAAATAAAATGTACCAAGGCCAAAGGTCTAGCTCGTTTAATTTTTTCATCGCGCCACGCAATATAAGTCCTTGCAAAATAGCTCTACATGCCCAAATACTTAAAATAATTACATATTCTTTAGTAAACACAAGTGCTACAATTAAAGCTGGATAAACTAAAAATTGACTCATTGAATATAAGCCTAATAAAAAAATATGCTTCTTTTTATAAAACTTGCTGGTGGTATAATGACGATATTTTTGAGTCATCCAATCTTTAAATGTGGTCTTTGGTTCACTCAATGTGTGTGCATCATGTTCTACCACAATCGCTGTATTACGTCTATTCGCTACTTGATTGATGAATAAATCATCATCACCACTTGGAATCTGATTGATCGATGAGAAGCCTTTGTTTTTAATAAATAGTTCACGCTTATATGAAAGGTTACGACCCACACCCATGTAAGGCAAACCTGCTAAGGCATAGGAGAAATATTGCAAAGCAGTTTGAAAAGTCTCAAAGCGAATGAGTTTATTCAATAAGCCTGGCTTCTTTTTATAAGCACCGTATCCCAATACAATTTCTTTTCCTTCATCATATCCATCCTGCATCAAGCGCATCCAATGTTCACTTGCTGGTAAACAATCGGCATCGGTTAATAATAAGGTTTCATTTTTAGCCGATTTAATACCCATAGATAGTGGGAATTTTTTTCCTGCAATCATTTTTGCTTCCTGTGTCAACAACACTGGGTTCAAATTTTTAAATGACTTTTTAAATTCATCTAATAAATATTTAGTCTCATCTTCCGAATTATCATTCACTAAAACAACTTCATGTGTGGTTGTATATTCTTGCACTAAAACACCAGGTAAAGTATTGGCTAAATTATGGGCTTCATTACGTGCACAAATCACCACAGATATAGGATGCTCTACGTGGACTGTTTTTTTTGGTTTCTTATAAATAGCCAATCTTAAAAAAAAGAATAGATAGTAAAAAACCTGAATGGCAATAACCGCTGCAAAAAAGCCTATAAGTATTTCATTTAGAACTGCTGTTGAAAAGGGTAAGTTGGTTGTCATAGCGCAAAAGTAAAGATTTTTGACCTTACCTTTGTCCCATGGCGGCATTACAATTTGAATTAGCAGCAGAGAGTCAAGAAGGTGCTTCTAGAGCAGGTACCATCACGACCGATCATGGGGTCATCCAGACGCCAATTTTTATGCCTGTAGGGACGATTGGTTCTGTTAAAGCAGTGACGCAACAACAACTAAAGCAGGATATCAATGCACAAATTATCTTGGGGAATACCTACCATTTATATTTAAGGCCTGGTACAGAGGTCTTAGAAGCTGCTGGAGGACTGCATAAATTCATGGGCTGGGATCGTCCTATTTTAACGGATAGTGGAGGGTATCAAGTATTTTCTTTAGCCTCTAATAGAAAAATTAAGCCCGAAGGTGTGGTGTTTCAATCACATATTGATGGAAGTAAACATTTGTTTACACCCGAGAATGTAATGGATATTCAAAGAAGTATCGGGGCTGATATTATTATGGCTTTTGATGAATGTCCACCTATTCCTAGTACCTATGAGTACGTGCGTAAAAGCATGGACTTGACACATACTTGGTTGGATAGATGTTTTAATCGGTTGGCGGAGACCCCAGATTTATATGGGTATACTCAGAATTTATTTCCCATAGTGCAGGGAGGACTCTATAAGGAATTAAGAAAAGCTTCTTGTGAATACATTGCTTCTAAGAATGCTGTAGGCAATGCAATAGGCGGGTTGAGTGTAGGGGAGACGGAGGAAGAAATGTATGAGTTCACCGCCTTATGTTGTGAAAACTTACCTAAAGAAAAACCTCTTTATTTAATGGGTGTAGGCACGCCATGGAATATTTTAGAGGCCATTGATTTAGGGGTAGATATGTTTGATTGCGTAATGCCTACAAGAAATGGTAGAAATGGTATGATCTTTACTTCGCAAGGCGTCATCAATATCAAAAATAAAAAATGGTATAAGGACTTTAGTCCAATCGATCCAGGCATACCAAATGAAATGAGTCAATACTATACCAAAGGGTATATCAGACATTTATTTGTGGCTGATGAAATACTAGGGATGCAACTTGCAAGTATCCAAAACCTCTCTTTTTATCTATGGTTGGTTGAACAAGCAAGAATACATATTATTGCCGGAGATTATAAAGCATGGAAAACATCTATGATTCCACAAATCAGTAAAAGATTATAAGCATTGAAAAAACTGGATTGGTACATATTAAAAAAATTTTTGGCAGTGTTTTTCTTTGCCATTTTTTTCTTTGCTGTCATTGCAGTGGTGATTGACGTGAGTGAAAAGACAGATGATTTTGTGCGATCTGGTTTGACGACCTCTGAGATCATAAATAATTATTATGTTGGATTTATACCCCATATTATAGCACTGTTATTTCCTTTGTTTGTTTTTATAGCGGTGATCTTTTTTACTTCTAAAATGGCAGGACAAACAGAGATCGTCCCAATTTTAGCAAGTGGCACTTCCTATAACAGATGGCTAAGGCCTTATTGGATTGGCGGTTTATTTTTAGGGTTGGTTTTATGGATATCTAACCAATGGATTGTGCCAAAAGCAAATAATATTCGTGGTGATTTTGAAGCCACGTATATTGATGCAAACTCCTCCTACAATGCTTTATTAAGAGGCTCTAATGACTATTATTTTAGGATTGATTCCTTTACATACGCAGGAATTTATGGGTACGACACTGCCTACAAAAGAGGGAGTAACTTTTTTGCTTATACGGTCAAGGGGGATCAAGTAGTGTACAATATCCGAGCAGAAGCAATTATTTGGGATACCGCAAAAAAGGATTGGGAATTGTCCGAAGTCTTGGAGCGAAAAGTAACAGACAAAAAAGAACTAGTAAAGTATCTGCCTAATGTCCACAAAAAATATCCTTTTAAACCAGTGGACTTGGAGAAAGATAAATATGCCAAAGACAAATTAACGACCCCACAACTCATCAAACAGATTAGGGTGGAGGCTTTAAGGGGTTCAGAGGGATTGAATGAGTTGAAAATAGAACGCTATAGAAGAGATGCAACCCCTATTACAGTATTACTTTTAACCATGATTGGCGCCATCATTGCTGGGCGAAAAGTCAGGGGTGGAAGTGGGGCCCATTTGGCAATGGGCTTTACCATTGCGGCCTTGTTTATTATCACAGATCGCTTCTCTACCATCTTCTCCACAAAGGGAAATTTACCTCCATTTATTGCAGCGTGGATACCCAACATTATTTTTGTCTTTGTCGTCTATTATTTATACAAAAAAGCCCCTAAATAAGCATTTCTTAGTTAACTTTGTGTCCAATTTTAAATCGTATTATTAACTATAATCATTGGATGTATGGAAGAGATCAAAGACAGGTTTGGTGAGAAAGCAACAGTGGCTGCTAATGAGATCAAAGAAATGCTAAAAGTGCATGGGGAAAAGAAGATTGGAGACATCACTTTAGCGCAGGTATACCAAGGTATGAGAGGCATGACTGGTCTTGTTACAGAGACAAGTTTATTAGATGCCCAAGAAGGGATTCGTTTCCGAGGATATTCCATTCCAGAATTACAAGCAAAATTACCAAAAGTAGAAGGTGGGGATGAACCGTTACCAGAAGGATTATTTTACCTGATGATGATTGGTGAATTACCAAACGATAGAGACGTTAAAAAAATTACTAGCAATTGGCAAAGAAGAAGCCATGTGCCATCCCATGTATTTGATGTGATAGATGCATTTCCATTAAGAACGCACCCAATGACAATGTATGTTGCAGCTGTGATGGCATTACAAACAGAAAGCAAGTTTGCACAAGAATATGCAAAGGGGATGAATAAAAAAGATTACTGGCAATATACTTATGATGATTCAATGAACTTGATTGCAAGATTGCCAAGAATTGCCGCGTATATCTACAGAAGAAAATATAAGAATAACGAACATATTCATCCAAATGGTTTATTGGATTGGGCAGGTAACCTTGCCTACATGATGGGTTATGAAGATGAGAGTACAAAAGAATTGATGCGTTTATATATGACCATTCATGCAGACCATGAAGGTGGTAACGTGTCTGCGCATACAACGCATTTAGTAGGATCTGCTTTAAGTGATCCTTATTTAAGTTACGCTGCAGGTATGAATGGTTTAGCAGGTCCTTTACATGGATTGGCGAATCAAGAAGTGATCAAATGGATTTTTGAAATGCAGGAAGCAATTGGAACGGATAGTCCTTCTAAAGAGCAGATTGTTGATTATGTTAAAAAGACATTGAGTGAAGGTAAAGTAGTGCCAGGATATGGTCACGCAGTATTAAGAAAAACAGATCCTCGATTCACTGCACAAATGGAATTTGGAAAAAAACATTTACCTAATGATAAATTAGTGAATACGGTTTGGAATATATATGAAACAGTTCCACCAATTTTGGAATCATTAGGAAAAGTAAAAAATCCATGGCCTAATGTGGATGCACATAGTGGTGCATTGTTAGTGCACTATGGCATTGTGGAATATGAGTTCTATACCGTTTTATTTGCAGTGAGTCGTGCTTTAGGTGTATTGGCTAGTTTGACATGGGATCGTGCATTAGGTTTCCCATTAGAGCGTCCAAAATCTGTGACTACTGCAGCTGTAAAAGACTGGATCGACGGCGTAGGAGAAAACTTAATTTAAAACAAATCTTGTATATAAAAAGAGCAACGATTTTTCGTTGCTCTTTTTATTGAAGGGACATTTCAAATAAGGGGAATTAGCTCAGTTGGTAGAGCGCTTGCATGGCATGCAAGAGGTGACCGGTTCGATTCCGGTATTCTCCACAAATATTATTATTGATACATGATTTGGTTTAAAAAATTTCATTTTAGAATAATTGGTCTTATACTGATTGTTTTGATACATCAGCCTGGGTTTGCTCAAACGGCACCATTGAAGTTAAGGGTAGTTGATAATAAAAATCAATCTATTGCATTTGCCAATATCACCATTCAGATGATTGATAGTGCTACTATTAAAAATCAGGTAGCAGATAGCAATGGAAAAGCAAGTGTAATGTTACAACCTGGGAAATTATATATGCTAAAAACCAGTGCAGTTGGATATCAAACGGACAACAGAACAATCAAATTTGAAAATTTAAATAGTTTAAACATTCAACTTAAGGAAACGAATGGTCAGTTGAAAGAAGTCGTGGTGACTTCCACTAAACCTTTGATAAGACAGGAGGATGATAAATCGGTGGTGGATCCAGAGCCTTTAGCAGCTGCGTCGACCAATGCCTATGAGACGATGGAGAAAATTCCAGGTATTTTTATTGACCAGGATGGTAATATATATTTAAATGGATTGTCACCTGCGGGCATCCAAATCAACGGTAGAGAATTGAGGATGAGTGCTTCTGATATGGCCACTTTGTTAAAAAGTTTACCACCAAGTTCCATTCAAAAAATTGAATTAGTAAGGACACCTTCTGCAAAATACGAAGCATCTGGTGGTGGTGGGGTGGTGAATATTATTTTGAAAAAAGGGATCAAGATTGGATTAAATGGTTCCGTAAATACTGGAATGAATCAAGGGATTTATGGGAACCAATTCATTGGACTTACATTAAACAATACTACAGATAAATACAATTCCTATTTGAATACACAGTACAATCAAAATGATGGTTATAGTATTGTGAATACAGATCGATTTTTATCCATTGATACTGTGTTGAAACAAACTGCAAAAACTTTAAGCCCAAATAAATCTGCATACATAGGATTTGGCTTGGGTAGAAATTGGACAGATCGTTTTGAATTAAACTATGATGCAAGGATAAGTGGACAATCATTTCTCAATAGCACAAATAATGCATCCATACTTGAAAAAATTTCAGCAAAGAAAAATTTAAGTAGCATTGCTTCTCTGGTTGAAAATGATGGTTCAAATTTCAACTTCAACCAATCAGTTAGGTCAAAACTTAAATTAGATTCTTTAGGTGGTGAATGGACGATAGACATTTCCTATAATTTTATTCAATCCAATACAGATCAAACGTATAATAATACATTTTTTGCTGGTGGACTTGCCTCAAAAGGATCAGGAAATTTTACCAATGATCGAGATTTTCTAACCTATCAGACAGATTATAAGAAGAAGCGATTTGGCATCACTATCGAAGCTGGTTTAAAGTCAAGTATTTTAAGTTTTCGCAATAATGCCAATTATCAAAAAGATCTAAATGGTCTTATCGTAAAGGATCCCTTTAGAACAAGTGCCTATAATTTTAAAGAACAGATCAATGCAGGTTATTTGCAAGGTTCAAAAACTTGGGGTGCAGTGGTGCTTAAAGTTGGAACCAGGGTAGAGCAGACCATCATGCAAGGCAATCAAAAAATACCTTCTGACACTTCATTTTCACTGAACCGAACAGATGCATTCCCTTATGTGTTTTTAAGTCGTAAACTATTTAAAATTTCGGGCTATGAATTGCGAGGCTATTTAGTGTATCGTAAGACTATTAGCAGACCTAGTTATGAGTTCTTGAATCCATTTCCAAGATACATTGATCCTTTTTTATACGAATCTGGTAACCCTAGTTTAAGGCCACAATTCACCTCTAATTATGAGGCTAATATTAGTGTGGATGACAAGCCTATCTTTGCATTTGGGGTGAATGAGACTAAGGATATTTTTACAAATGTACTCTACCAATCTCCTACTAATAATCAAGTAGCCTATCGTACTTATGATAATCTTGGTAAAAGCAGAGAGACCTATTTTAGAGGTATCGCTGTGATTCCTCCTGGTAAAGCTTTTTTTGCCGTGGTAGGGGCACAATTAAACCATAATGTTTACAATGGTATTTACGAACAAAAACCAATTGTTTTCGATAAAGCTACTTGGACATTCTTTACTTTTCAGTCTTTGAAATTAGATAAGCTTTCTACCTTCACCATCAATGGATTTTGGAGAACCAATGGGCAACAACAATTTTATGAATTGGATAATTTTGGTCAATTGAATAGTTCATTGAACAGACAATTTTTGAATAAAAAATTAACCGTAACCTTATCCATGAACGATATCTTCTTTACCAATAAAAATACATTCACCTTAAGACAAGGAAGTATTTATGCAGTTGGATTTAGAGAAAATGATACAAGAAGATTCGGGATCAATATCCGCTATAATTTTGGAATCAAACCAAAAGAACAAAAATTGGATATGTTAGATGCAGATGTAAAAGTCAACTAAAAAAATGTAAATAATTAGTAATAGCTTCCATCAGGGCATAAATACTCATTGAGCCCATCAAAGCAACCACAAGCCAGCCAGCCAGTTCGATCCATAATGGATACTTGTATTGTTTTAGTATAGGAATCCTTCTGCTTGCAATTAACATGATTGCTAATGCAAATGGTAAAATAAAACCATTGATTAAGCCTGCAAAAAGTAATAATTCCTTAGGTTTCCCTATCCAAATAAATATGCAGGTAGAGATGAAGATAAATCCACTAATTGAAAATCGTTCATGATTTAAAAATGGGATATCTAATTTTTTGATAAAGGAATAGGAGGTATAGGAGGCACCAATGACAGATGAAATGGCTGCACTCCACAATACAATACCAAATACAAATAAGCCCCATCTGCCTCCTGCAGTTTCAAATACAGTAGCTGCTGGATTATTTTTATCTAGATGCACGCCTTGAGACACGACACCCACCACAGCTAAAAATAATATGAATCGCATGAAAGAGGAGATGAGAATCCCCCTACTTGCACTTTTAGTCACAAAGCCTAAATGTTCTGGGCCAACCATGCCAGCGTCAACCAATCGATGTGCTCCAGAGAAGGTGATATAACCACCCACCGTGCCACCTACAATGGTGACAATGGCCAGTAATGAAATTTGTTCTGGCACAAAACTATGTTGCACTGCATCAAGAATAGGAGGGTTTGCTGCATACACTATTAATAAGGTCAAACTTATTTTTACGATTCCTAAAATTTTAGTGAGACGGTCTAACATTTTGCCAATCTCATCTACCCAAAAAATAACAATAGCAATCACACCACTTAAGATGGCTCCTTTTGCAAAGCTGATCCCAGTTAATAAATTGAGTGCAAGTCCACAACCAGCAATATTGCCAATATTAAATGCAAATCCACCAATTACAATGGATAAGGATAAAAGATATCCAAGGCCAGGCAATAATAAATTTGCAATTTCTTGTGCACGCATGCCGCTTAATGTAATGGCTCTCCATATATTAATTTGTGCACCAAAATCAAGTAAGATAGAAACTAAAATGACAAATCCAAAACTAGTCAATAGTTGTTCTGTGTAAAAGGAAGTTTGTGTTAGAAAACCTGGACCAATTGATGAATTGGCCATTAAAAAAGCGGCACCTAAACTTATTCCTGTCAAAGAGGGAACTGCTGCTTTTGAATTAGGGTTGTTTGATTTCAATCTTGTGTTGTTGTAATGTATTGAATAAGTGTTTTGCAATTTCAACTGCTCCAGGATGATCTCCATGAATACAAATAGTTTCTGCATTGACAGCAATCATGCTTCCATCATGAGTTTTAAGCTCTTGATCCAATACCATGGACAATACTTGTTTTGCCGATTCAATTGGATCTGTGATGAGTGCATGATCCAAATATCTTGGGGTTAATTGTCCATTGGCTTGATAGGTCCTGTCTGCAAAAACTTCTTGCACAGATCTTAAACCAATTGCTCTTGCTTCTTTAATGGTATGACTTCCACTCAATCCATACAACATAATTGAAGGATCAATGGCTTGTATAGTTTGTGCAACAATCTTACTTGATAAAGCATCTTTTGCACAATCATTATACAATGCTCCATGTAATTTTATATGATGAATCTTGCAACCCATTTGGTTAGTTATTTTTTCAAATACACTAATTTGGTCACTAATTAATTCAGCGAGTTCAACTAGTGCAATTGTTTGAGATAGTCGTCCAAAATTTTCTCTGTCATTATAGCTAGGATGTGCACCTATAGCGACATCATGTTCTAATGCTAATTCGATTGTTTTTTTGATGACATCTTCATTGCCAGCGTGGTAACCACATGCAATATTGGCGCTACTAATGAATGGCATGAATGAAGCATCATTCAACATGCCTTCTCCCATATCACAATTGATGTCAATGCATAAACCATGACTGTATTGATCGATAGAGTTGATGTGCTGTTTGAACATTTGTAATGCTTAACTTAAATGGACATTGGTTATTTAGTTGCGCAAGCCTAGGTAAATCTACCAAAATTATTTGACCCAAATTCGCATAACCTCCAATGGTTTGATGATCAGCCATTAAGACAATGATTTGACCATTAGGCAATAATTGTATGGTACCCATAGTCACCGCACTAGATAGGTAATCTTTGGGTGCTGCTAAATGGATTGCTGGCCCATTGAATAAAAAGCCCATTCGATTCGATTTTGCATCAATAGTGAATGATTTATGCATCAATGCTTGAATAGATGCATGATCTAAATCATTCCATGCTGGTCCTGGAATGAATCTTATTTCGTGCTCATTAAATAAATTCTTTTGAACCTGTTGAATGGTATTTTGCTTGAATGGATTGATTGAGAGCACTATTTCAGGAGCCTTGTGAATGACAAAATGATCTCCTTTATTTAAAGTCGTTTGGAAACTACTAAAACTATTGAGCCATTTTTTACTTTCATCCAACTTGCCTTTAAATGCTAGATAGCAAGAGCGACCTTCAATAGGTTGAAGAAAACTAAGCTGGTCTTTAGGATACACATGAATGGGTGTATTGAGTGCAACACTTTTTTCGTTGATTACTGGAACAAAATTTGCTCCACAAATACAGATATACATGGCCTCATCGAATTCAAAAACGGCAGCTGGAAAATGCAATTCAAAAACTGGGTGATTTAAATCATTGTCCAAAATTGTATTCGCCAATTGTGCAGATAAAAAATCCATCGGTCCGCTAGGTTGAATGCCCAGATGCTGAAATCCATACCTGCCTGCATCGATGATGCGATCCGAAAGTCCCTTTTTGATGATTTTAATGGACATCTTCATGGGTGTTTAAGGTGTGGAATAATTTCAAATCAATTGGCTTAAATCTTACTTGATCTCCTGCTTTGAATAGGGTGAGTGAGGTACTTGTAGGATCAAATATTTTGATCGGGGTACGTCCAATAATTTGCCATCCACCAGGAGAATTCATTGGATAAATACCAGTCTGTTTTCCTGCAATACCCACACTGCCTGCAAGTACTTTTGATCTTGGTGATGGATGCCTTGGTAATTGAATTGCATGAGGGACTTCTCCCATATAAGCAAAGCCTGGTAAAAAACCCAGACAATATACGGTGTAAATTTTTTCACTATGTTGTTGTATCAGTTCATCTATGCTGCAATTCAATGCTTTGACTGCATTTTCTAAATCAATACCTAAGCTCTCGTCATAGCAAACAGGAATCTCTATCATCGATCTTCTCTCAATACTTACAATATTATTTTTGGATGCATTATTAAAAGCTTCTAAAATAGTATGTGCGAATAAAAAAGGATTTGAATCAAAATGGAGGATATCGTAGACCAATGTTAAAGTATCATATGCAAGTATAATATCCTTAATTCCATTGATTTTCTCATTGGTCACAAATTGGGTGAAAGCTAATAAATTTGGATCAATGTCCTTTAATTGTCCTGTATTTATTTTATATACAATAGCGTGGTCTCCAAGTAATTGTATTTGAAATGTAGGTCGCTGGCTTTGCATCCCTAAACTTACCATTTTAAATAAGTTAATTGATTGTTTGTTCTGTTATTTTACCTGTAGTCTTGTGCTTTAGAATTAATTTTTTCGCACCATAATGGGTCATTTCTTCTTTTACTAAATAATGATCGGCATCATATTCAACTAAATGACTTTCCTTAGTTAAGCCAGTCTTGCCTCTCCAGATATCCAAATGAACAGGTTCCCATAATTTTGATTTAGCCGATTTGTAGGCTGCATCTAAAATACAATTCACCACATAGCCATCATAAAATGTTTCTTTTGGTGCAACACCTTTTTCGATTGAGTTGAACATATCCATGAACATATGATTGTATCCAAGTTCATTCAATTCATCACCCACAGGGAACAACCAGCCTCTATCACTCTCTGCTTTTTCTGCAATATAGTCTCCACCTTTGCCAGTCGTGAACATCTCAAAGCCTGTTCTTAAAAAACTATTGATCCAAATAGTACCTTCTGTACCCATCACTTCATCTCTTAAATCTAAGCCACCTCTAAAAGTCCAACTCACTTCAAATTGACCAATTGCACCGTTCTCATATTTTACTAAACCAATGGCATGGTCTTCGGCTTCAATTGGTTTCACTTGTGTATCTGCCCAACACATCACTTCAATGGGTTTAATATCTTTACCAATATAAGATCTTGAGATTTCTACGCAATGACAACCTAAATCTAAAATACATCCACCACCTGCTTGTTCTATATCCCAAAACCATTCACTATGCGGGCCAGGATGTGTTTCTCGAGACTTCGCCCATAATACGCGACCCAAAGCACCTTCTTTCACACTTTGATTGGCCTTGATAAATTTAGGCGTATACACAAGATCTTCTAAGTAACCATTGAAGATGCCTGCTTCTTCTACCGCAATCAACATACGTTTGGCTTCTGCACTATTGCGACCAAGTGGCTTAGTGGTCATGACTGCTTTTTTATGTTTGCAACACATCATCACGGCGGCTTCGTGTAAATTATTGGGTAAAGAGATACAAACAATATCTACATCCGGATGTGCAATGGCTTCCTCCATTTCGGTGGTCCAGTGTGCACAGTTGTAATCTGCAGCAAATTTTTTCGCTGATTCTTCACGGCGTGCATAAATACTTACCACTTTGTCTTTACTTCTGTAGCCTTGTAATGCATCTGCATAAAAACGGCCAATAAACCCAGCACCTAACATTGCGATTCTCATAACTGAAAGAATGAATAATGAAAAAATTAAAGTATAAAAAAAAGCCTACCCAAGGGGATAGGCTTTGTAAAATATATTATGCAACTTCGACTTCTTTTTTCTCTTTAAAGAATAAGATAAAAGCAATCAATACCGCGCCTGCAATTACTGCTGGGGTTAACCAAATACTAGTCCAGTTGTGGCCAGTGGCATCTGCTAATTTATTTTGCTCTACTACAAATCCGCTGTAGTTGGTTCCGATGAACATACCTACACCATATGTAGCAAATGTAAATAAACCTTGTGCTGCATTCTTGATATTTTCACCTGCCTTCTTTTCTGTATACATATAACCAGTCACAAAGAAGAAGTCATAGCAAATACCGTGTAAAATAATACCAGCATACAACATCCAGGTTGCATCCATATTGCCATAAGCAAAACATACATAACGTAATACCCATGCAGCGATACCAAAAATCAACATATTTTTAACACCAATCTTATTGAATAAAAAAGGAATCGCCAAAATAAAAATCGCTTCTGACATCTGCCCCATAGTCATTTTTCCAGCTGCATTGTCTAAGCCAATTTCATTTAAGAAAGCGTTAGCAAATCCATAATAAAAAGACAAAGGAATACAAATTGCGATGGCTGATATAAAGAAGATTAAGAATGATTTATTCTTTAATAATACAAAAGCATCTTTTCCTAAAATAGCACCCATAGATGATGGGGTGCCTGCTGCTTTTGGAGGTGTATTTGGTAAAGCAAAACTCAATAAACCTAAAGCTGCAGATATACCTGCTGCAACAATGAATGTACCTTCAGTTTTTTCAATACCCAATTGACTAATTACTAAACCAGCAGCAATCCAACCTAAGGTTCCAAAAACGCGGATCCATGGAAATTGTTTTCCTGGATCTGTCATTTGCGCAAATGCAACACTATTACTTAATGCAATGGTAGGCATGTATAATAAAGAGTAAACTAGAATCACCCAGTAAAAACTAGTATTATCCACTTTGGTTGCGTAAAAAAGTAAAGCTGCACCAACTATATGCAATACACCCATAATTTTTTGAGCAGCAAAAAAGCGATCAGCAATCATGCCTACAAAAAATGGAGAGATGATGGTCGCAATTGCACCAGCACCATAAGCAGCACCAATGGCAACACCTGATGCGCCTAATTTTTCGCCCATATAAGTACCCATTGTAACATACCAAGCACCCCAAATGTAATATTGGAGAAACATCATAAGAGATAATAATACACCTGTTTTTAATTTCATAGGTTTTGATTTAATCTTTGGTTATTTTTAAGCGTATTCAATATACAAACTATATTGTAAAAAGGACACAATGAATACTAAAAAATACCCCACTCAGGTATATGAGTAGGGCAGATAACTAAGTTGTATAGATGTTTTAGGCCTCTAGTGCTTGAAGGATATCGTTTAAGATATCTTCCTCGTGTTCCAAGCCTACCGAGATTCTAATAAGTCCTGGAGTGATTGCAACGGCTTGTCTTTCTGCTTCGGAAAGTCTAGCATGGGTGGTACTTGCTGGGTGTGAAGCAATACTTCTGGTATCCCCAAGGTTTGCAGTTAATGAAAGCATTTTTAGTCGGTTTAAAAATGATTGTCCTGCTTCCAAGCCACCTTTCAATTCAAAGCAAACGATACCGCCACCATCTTTCATTTGTTTGATAGCAATAGCATGTTGTGGATGAGATTGAAGGTAAGGGTATTTTACAAAATTAATTTTTGGATGGCCTTCTAATTTTTGTGCAATCGAAAAAGCAGACTTACTATGTCTTTCCATTCTAACTTCTAGAGTTTCTAAACTCTTACTCAAAACCCAAGCATTGAAAGGAGACAGGGATGGCCCTGTATTTCTGCAGAATAAATATATTTCATGAATCAATTCTTTTTTGCCTAAGACAGCTCCACCTAGAACGCGTCCTTGTCCATCTATCCATTTGGTCGCAGAATGCACCACAAGGTCTGCACCAAGATCAATTGGTGTTTGACCAATTGGGGTTGCAAAACAATTGTCTACATTTAAAATAACATGGTGTTTTTTAGCAATCGCACTAATCATTGCAATATCTAAGACCTCTAATCCAGGATTAGTAGGGCTCTCCAAATAAATCATTTTTGTATTTGGTTGGATCGCGGCTTCCCATTCAGCTGCAGTAGCGCCTGCAGAAACATAACTATATTCTATCCCATATTTTGGAAGGTATTTAGATACCACGTTATGGGTGCTTCCAAAAATAGCATTACAAGATAAAAGGTGGTCGCCTTTTTTTAACAAAGCCATGAAAGAACCAAATACCGCACTCATTCCACTTGCTGTTGCGAAGCCTGCTTCTGCATGCTCCAAAACTGCCAATCGATCCACAAGCTCTTGGACATTTGGATTCGAGAAACGGCTATAAATATTATCATCTGATTCATCTGCAAAAGCAGCACGCATCGACTCTGCTTCATCAAAACAAAAACTACTTGTTAGAAACAAAGGACTTGAATGTTCTCCCTCTGCAGTTCTTTCTATTTGTGTAAGAATTAATTTAGACTGATTGTGTTTCATGAATACAAAATAAAAATTATAAAATTTCAACTTCCCAAGTAATCACCGCACCAGCAGCTCTTAAAGTGGCAGCGACTGAACAATATTTATCTATAGATAAAGCACAAGCTTTTTCTGCTTTTTCTTTTGTCATTGATCCTTTTAATTTAAAAACAACATGAATCGTTTCCCATAAAGCAGGTTCTTTTCCAACTGCTCTTTCTCCGGTAATCACCATTTCATAATGTTCAATGGTTTCTTTTTGTTTATTTAAAATCATCACCACATCCACACCGCTACATCCACCCAACGCACTTAATAAAGCTTGCATTGGTCTAACGCCATTGCCATGACCACCTTGGTCCGCTGGAATATCCATTGTCATCACCTGACCAGTTTCGTCCAGAGTTTGAAATTGATAATCGTTGTCGGTGCGTTTAAGTGTGATTGTTGCCATTTGATAGATTTGTGTCTTGAAAAGGAATTATAAATATTGTACCTTTACAAAGGTAATTCAAATAGCTACTTAGTTAGCACAAGAAAGCGATAAAATGGACCCAGTCATTTATAAATACCATCAACCTTTTACCCTTGAATCTGGTATCAGTTTGCCAAAGCTCAAAATAGCCTACCATTATTACGGGGAATATACCCCAGGTAAAAAAGTAGCTTGGGTTTGTCATGCGCTTACGGCTAATTCAGATGTAGCTGATTGGTGGAAAGGTTTAGTGGGGGAGGATGCCATCATCAATCCCAACGATTACTTTATTATTTGTGCAAATATCATTGGGTCATGTTATGGGTCAACTGGTCCATCCACCATGTTGGATCAATTTCCAATGATCACCATTCGAGACATGGTGAAAGCGCATATTTTATTGAGACAACATTTAGGAATCGAATCCATTGACCTTCTATTAGGAGGCAGCATGGGTGGATACCAAGCTTTAGAATGGGCAATCATGGAACCTACAGTAATTCAAAAAATGTTTTTGATTGCCACCACAGCTGCTGAAAGTGCTTGGGCGATTGCCATCCATACGGCACAAAGATTGTCGATAGAAGCAGATAATACATGGAAGGAAGCCAAGCCAAATGCTGGAGCTAAAGGATTGAAAGCGGCAAGGGCGATTGGGATGTTGACCTATCGTAACTATGACATCTTCAAAGAAAAACAAACCGATTCAGATGCGGAAAAAACAGATGGTTTAAAAGCTGCTTCATATATCAATTATCAAGGAGATAAATTAGTGAATCGATTTAATGCATATAGTTATTGGTTACTTACAAAGTCTATGGATAGTCATCATCTTGCGCGTGGTCGTGGAGGGGATTTAAAATCAATTTTAGCATCTATACAAATTCCAACTTTAGTGATTGGGATCAACAGTGATATTTTATGCCCTTTAGCCGAACAAAAGTTTTTGGTAGACCATATGCCAAATGCAAATTTGGTAGCAATTGACTCCATGTATGGTCATGATGGCTTTATTATTGAAACAGCAACAATCACTGCACATTTAAAAACATGGCTTAGCAAAGTAGTTAAGACTATTGAATTATAAATTGAATGAATAGTAGTAACAGGGTTAAGCCCATCATTATATAAATCATTTTTCTACTTTTTTCAATTTGGAATACTATGACAGCCATGCTTATGAAGGCTATTATAGAGAGTATTATACCTGTTTTTACATTGAACCAAGGTGCGGATTGATATAAAAAACTCTGAGAAAAAATAGAAAAAAGTATAAGTAAAAGGATTGCCCCTTTATTTTTTGTTGTCATATTTATGTTTAATTACAATCTTCAAAATCTAATTTACAACCTACTCTCATTGCTTGTAAATGTTCTATAGCAATTCCACCACATGCTAATTGAAAAAATACTCCACCAGCTC
>RFSD01000051.1 GCA_009924165.1 Chitinophagia bacterium
TTAAGAAATACACAAAATCATATCAAGGATTATTAGTTTCTTTGCAACACTAAATAAAACAAAAATTATGCTTAGTAAAAAATTACTACAGTTTACAATCGCAATGCTTCTTTTACCAGCTTTGACATTTGCTCAAAACACCACTGGTAGCATTAGCGGATCTGTAAAAGCTGACAATGGCGAAGTGCTTGTCGGTGCAACTATTTCTGTGTTACACGTTCCAACCGGAACTGTGTATAATGCACAAACAAGAAAGACTGGTTTTTTTGATGTAAGTAACGTGCAGCCTGGTGGGCCATATGCCGTAACTATATCTTATGTAAACTATCAATCAGAAAAGAGAGATGAAATCTATGTGGCATTAGGTGATGCGGTTAGATTAGATATCATCTTATCTTCCAAAATTGACAAATTAAAAGAAGTAACTGTAACTACTACAAAAAGAGGTTCAGATTTATCAGTTAGAGGTGGTACACAAACCATTATCGGTCGTGATAAAATAGACAACTTACCTACTGTAGGTAGAAACGTTCAAGATTTCTTACGTTTTACACCAACAGCAAAATTTGTTGGTGGTAACGGTGATTTAGCTGGTGTATCAATCGCTGGTCAAAATAACCGTTTCAACTCTTTATATATTGATGGTGCTGTAAACAATGACCAATTTGGTTTGAGTGCAAGTGGTACCAATGGTGGACAAACAGGTGTTGGTCCTATTTCTATCGATGCGGTAGATCAATTCCAAGTAATGGTTTCTCCTTTTGATGCATCTATCGGTAACTTTACTGGTGGTGGTATCAACGCAACAACAAAAGGTGGAACAAACAAAACAACTGGAACAGTTTACTCATTCACACAAAATCAAAACTTAACGGGTAAAACACCTACAGGTGCGAAAGAATTAGCAACTAAGTTAAATCCTTTCACAGCTAGAACAGTTGGTGGAAGTGTTGGTGGAGCACTTGTTAAAAATAAATTATTCTACTTTGTTAACTTTGAATCTATCGAGAACGAAAGACCACAACCTTTTGATATCAGTGGTTACAGAGGTGCAAGTGGTAAAGCAGATATTGATAGATTAGTTGATTTTGTAAAAACAAAGTACGGATATGATGTAGGTGGTTACCAAGACAATGCTGCTTCTACAAGTGCAAAAAGATTGGCAACTAAATTAGACTGGAATATCAATCCAATGAACAAGTTCAGTTTATCTTACCGTTACAACGAAACAAGTACTTTTGCAACTTCTGCATCTAGTTCTTCTAGAGTGAACTTCTACAATAATGGTGTACTTTATCCTAATAAAACCAATTCATTATCTGCTGAATTAAAAACAGCATTTAAAAATGGTTCTAGCAACAAAATGTTATTTACTTACACAAATGTAGTAGATGACAGAAACCCAATTGGTGATAAGTTTCCACGTGTAA
Organism: Chitinophagia bacterium; assembly: GCA_009924165.1. Taxonomy (GTDB): domain Bacteria; phylum Bacteroidota; class Bacteroidia; order Chitinophagales; family Chitinophagaceae; genus Sediminibacterium. Next base: position 1,431 of record RFSD01000051.1, read on the forward strand.
CAATCTTTGATGGTTCAGTTGGACAAATCATATTTGGTTCTGAAGAATTTTCTACCGCTAACTTGTTGAAGCAAACTAACTGGAACTTCTTAGATTTCTACAAGTTCAATGTAAACAAGCATGCATTTACAGTGGGTGTGGATTATGAATTGAGCAAGTCTTACAACGTATTTATTCGTCAAAACTTTGGCTCATATCAATTTGGTTCTTTGAACGATTTCTTAACTGAAAAAGCACCAACTCGTTATGACCGTTCATTCGCATTATTAGATCAAACAACAGGAGATAATACTAAATCTGCTGCTAGTTTCTACACAGGCAGAGGAAGTGCTTTCATCAATGATGAAATCAGATACACAGATAATTTAACAGTGAACTATGGTGTAAGAGCAGATTATACTAAATTCTTATCTACACCTTTAGAAGATATGTATTTCAACTTCAACACTGTAAGATTGTATGATTTCAACGGTGCTAGATCTGGTACAATTCCTGATCCAAGAATTTCTATCTCTCCAAGAGTTGGATTTACTTATAAGATGCCAGAAGAAAATATCACCCTTCGTGGAGGCTTGGGTATGTTCACAGGACGTATTCCTTTGGTGTGGCCTGGTGGCGTATTCAACAACAATGGTCAATCAGTTGGAGGTCTTTCTATCTTTACTGCATCTGATATCGCTAGATTCGGTATCAATTTCAGACCTAATCCATTGGGTCAATACACTGCTGCTGATTTAGGTTTAAGTACCGCTGCAGCAAGAGGACAAATGGACTTAGTTTCTAAAGACTTTAGATTACCAAAAATATTCCGTGCTTCTTTAGCTGTTGATAAAAAATTAAAAGACAATTGGTCTATCACAGTGGAAGGAAGCTTTAGTAAAAATATCAATGAAATCTATTACAGAAGATTAGATATCAACCCTCCAGTTGCTCAATTATCTGGACCTGATAATAGATATATTTATGATTTAAGACGTATTGGTTACCCAGCTGGAGGAGGTATTACTGCAGGATCTAATCCTTACACTGGTGTGTTCTTGTTAGAAAACCAACCTTATTACCGTCGCTCTGGTTTTGCATATAACTTTACAGCATCAATTGATAAGTCTTGGACTGATGGATTCTCATTCAATGCATTCTATACATATGGATCATCTTTTGTAACACATGAGCCAACTTCTAGCCAAAATAACTCTCAATGGAGATTTATGGAGACTGTGAATGGAAGAAATAATGTTCAAAGATCAAGATCAGACTTTGACTTAGGTCATAGAGTAAGTGCTTTTATTGCTAAGAAATTCACTTATGCAAAAGGTGCTTTAGCTTCTACTATTAGCTTAGTATACAATGGACAGTCTGGTAACCCATTCAGTTATGTTTATGCGACTGGTCCAGTTAGAGATCAAGGAACTTCAGAATCAAATGATTTAATCTTTATCCCTACAGCTGATCAAATTAGAGCAATGACTTTTGTAACGAATACTTCTTTCCCATTATCTCCTGCTCAACAAGCAGCTGCATTGGAAAGCTATATTGCTCAAGACAATTACTTAAGCAAAAACAGAGGTAAATATGCAGAAAGAAATGGTGCTAGATTACCATTTACAAATATCCTTGATGTGAAATTTGTACAAGATTTCAACGTGAAAATTTACAATAAGAAATACCAATTCCAATTAACTTATGACGTGTTTAACTTCACGAATATGTTGAATAGAAACTGGGGAAGAACTTATTTCATGTCGAACGATCAAACTTCTCTCATTAAGTACCAAGGTGCAACTGGTTCAACTGTACCTAGCTATAGCTTCGCTCCAGTTAGAGACAATACACCTTGGGGTATTAGCTCAAGCACAGCGCCAAGTTACAGTGCTCGTTGGGTAAGCCAATTAGGTTTACGTTTCAAGTTTTAATGAAACAAATGAAGGATCTAATATAGACCTATATGAATGCCCTCCAAATTGGAGGGCATTTTTTTGAAATGTATTGTGTAACATCTTAAAATTATTTGTAATTTCAGGTCGTATGGGCCAAAATTTAACACAGTTTACAATTGGTATTGAGGAAGAGTACATGGTATTAGACCCTACTTCCAAGGAATTAAAAAGTCATCAACAGGCTATTGTCAATGAGGGAGAGAAAGTCTTCAAAGATAAAATCAAGGCCGAAATGCACCAGGCAGTGGTCGAAGTTGGAACCGGTATTTGCCAGGATGTAGAAGCTGCCTATCAAGAAATATTTGAACTAAGGACTTCTGTGTCTTCCATCGCAAAAGAATTAGGATATAGTATTGGCGCATCAGGTACCCACCCTTTTAGTTTATGGGAAACTCAATTGATCTCGGACCAAAGCAGGTACCAAGCACTTTTAAACGAATTACAGCAAGCTGCTAGGAGTAATTTGATTTTTGGACTACATGTACACATTGGAATGGAAGATCGCCGTATGGCCATTCATATTGCCAATACAGCCAGGTATTTTCTGCCACATATTTATGCATTGAGTACCAACTCTCCTTTTTGGGAGTCAAGTAATACTGGGTATAAATCTTACCGCTCTAAAATTTTTGATAAATTTCCAAGAACAGGTATCCCAGACTATTTTGAAAGTATCGAAGCCTATGAAAGCTTTATCCAGTTGTTGATCAAAACCAATTGTATTGATAATGCTAAAAAAATATGGTGGGATTTAAGGGTACACCCGGTTTATAATACGATTGAATTTAGGATTTGCGATGTGCCTATGACTGTGCAAGAAACTGCCACCATCGCAGCATTATTTCAAGCTTTATGTGCTAAGATTTATACACTCAGAAGACAAAACATCAATTTTATCAATTACCAACGTGCATTGATCAATGAAAATAAGTGGCGCGCAAGCCGATATGGCATTGATGGATTACTCATTGACTTTGGTAAAGAAAAAGAAGTACCTGTCAAGGATTTAATCAACGAACTTCTAGAGTTTGTAGACGGTGTGGTAGATGATTTAGGAAGCAGGAAGCATATTGAAAAAGTACAGGATATTTTTACCAACGGCACTGGTGCAGACAGACAACTCAATGTTTTTAAAGAAACTGGAAGCTTAGTTGAGGTGGTAAAATATATTGAAGGAAGTTTTTTGCAATACTAATTATTCGCCTACTTTAAAATCAAATAGTGTAGCTGTGAAAAGCCCACGCTCTCTCTTTTTGAATACCACATCCCAATCTCCCTTATACCTTAATATTTTAGGGACTAAAAGACCATTCTTTGTGTAGGTCATTTCTACTTCCATTTGTACATTAAAATCATAGACGCCTGCTTTGTAGCTCAATGAATAATTACGTCCTAATACTTCCAATGTGCTTGGATTAAACCAGGTAATCATTTGATCAACTACTACCCTGTCTTTTGCAAAGAAACCTAGGTCCTCTTTAGGCTTGATCTCAAATACATAGGCTAGTTTGCCGTGGTAGTCTACATAATCCAATCTATAGGTATACAGCTCATGTGCGTTATCGTCGTATAAATCTAACTTATTACCAATCAATGGTATGCCAGGAATTTTTTCGCCCGGATTAAAAAACAACATCTTCAATTGTTCTTTCGCTTTTTCAATACCTGAACCTTGGATGGTTCTTTTCTTACCTTTTACTATATTGGTCTCACCACATATTTTTCCTTTTGTAAAAAATAAACTTGCATACAAGGAAGGTGTCACATAATTGTATTCACCTTTACTGTCTCTTAATTTTCCGAATGTTTTTTCTTCAATGACATCCATCGTTCTACAATCCCCTATTCTATTTTGACGGGTACGACTATCCAAAGAGGCTTCCATCTTTTGGTTCTTATCATACATCTCGATATGATTGAAGGAGCTGTAACCTATTGTCCTTAATGTTTTGAAAGCTTTATAAAAACTAGTATCTCGCTTAATCCTTGCTAAAATATCTCTGTACTCAAAATTGTTTCTAACAATTACATCTGCTAATGTAAATGTCTGATTTTCTATATTCAATGTTGTATCCTGTGTCCAAGCATGACCAACAAAGCACATGCAGACCAAAAAAAGCAATGAACGCATAATCATTTTATTTGAGTCATTTTATAATCCACCCTTACTTTGCCTTTATGAATATCGTTCAATTTACCTTGTAACATTTTTTTTCTGAGTGGCTTAATATAATCAATGAATAATTTACCCTCTATATGATCATACTCATGTAAAATGATACGCGCAGTCATACCATCAAAAGTAGTTGTATGTTCAATAAAATTTTCATCCATATATTTCATTGTCACTTTCTCGTGTCTTGAAACATCTTCTCTAATTTTTGGGATACTCAAACATCCTTCATTGTACACCCATTCATTACCACTTAATTCAAGAATTTCGGCATTGATAAATACCGCTTTGATGCCTGGTGCATCTGGATAAGCTGCATCCCCTGGTTCTGCGTTCTCAAATATTTGTTGGCTATCCATTACAAACAACCTTATAGCCCGATTGACCTGAGGTGCGGCAAGGCCAACTCCATTGCTATCGTACATGGTTTCCCACATATCTTCGATCAGCTTGCTCAAATTGGGATAATCCGGATTGATTGGCTCACTCACTTTTCTCAAAACGGCAGCACCATAGGCTACAATTGGTAAGGTCATAGAAATTCAATTATGGGAGCAAAGTTACAATAAATAGGTCGTAATTAAATTCTACTGTCTTATGACTTAAGGTCCTTGTTATTCAGGTATTCTTGAAGGAGGATGGTGGCGGCGATTAAATCTACATTTTGCTTCACCTGGCGGTCTTTCTTTTTCATCCCCATTTCTACCATGGCTCTCACCGCTGTTTTGGAACTAAAGCGCTCATCCACCGTTTGAATGGGGATATTTGGAAACTTTTCCGTTAATTCAAGAATGGCTTTTTTAACTAAGGGTGTGGCATGCGTGGGCGATGCATCTAAATTTAATGGTGCTCCAATTAAAATTAATTCAACAGCTTCCTTGGAGGTATAGTCCGCTAAAAAAGTATATAAACTTTTAGTGTCCACAGTGACCAGGGAAGTCGCAATCATTTGAAAAGGATCGGTCACTGCCAATCCGCATCGCTTTCCACCGTAATCTATACAAATGATTCTTGCCAATTGTTTTACATTAAATAGTTAAAATAATTCCAGTAATCACAAAGATACTGAAGACAATACTTGCTATGCCATTCGCCGTCATAAAAGCCAAATTAACTTTGGACAAATCATTTGGCTTCACAATACTTTGTTGATAGATCAATAAAATATTAAACACAAACAACCCAATTAAAAATAACGAATGGAAATTTCCTATAAAATAGGCCGTCCATAAAAATACCCCCGAAAAAAAGTGAAAAACCCTGGATATGCTTAAAGCTTTTTTAACACCCCAATGACTAGGCATGGAGTATAGCGCTAGTGACTTATCAAATTCAGCATCCTGTAATGAATAGATAATATCAAATCCGCTTACCCAAAAAATAATTGCAAAAGAAAAAAGCAATGGCAGTATGTCAAATACCCCAGTTACGGCTAAATAAGCGCCAATAGGTGCTAAGGAGAGTCCTACCCCTAAAACCAAATGACACAAATAAGTAAAACGTTTTGTATAACTATAAAATAATATTACAAAAAGTGCAACTGGAGCAAGGTAAAAACAAATTGGATTGATAAAATAAGTAGCAATGATAAAAATCATAGCATTTGCAATCACAAAACCCAATGCTTTTTCGGCTTTAATAATACCAGCAGGAATTTCACGAATGGCCGTTCTTGGATTCAATTGATCAAAATGACGATCCAAATAACGATTGAAACCCATCGCTGCCGAACGAGCTGTAATCATACAAACAAGTACCAAACAAAAACGAATGACTACCTCGTTGGTTTGCAAATGGATATTGTTATTCTTTAACGCAGAGATGCCTAATACAAATCCAATCAACGCAAATGGCATTGCGAAAATGGTATGTGAAAACTTCACTAAACTCAAATAATTCTTAACAGTACTCATATTCAATATCTAATCTTCGTTTCTTACAAACTCCCATAATACAACAGCAGCAGCCACCGAAATGTTCAATGAATGCTTCATCCCCCATTGTGGTATTTCAATCACCCCATCACATACTTGAATCACTTCATCACTTACCCCGTCAACTTCATTACCAAAAACAAATGCTGTTGGGACATACTTATGTTCATATGCATCCAGCATAATGCTCCCTTCTGTTTGTTCAATCGCAAGCACTTTATAGCCTCTTTCTTTTAATGCTAAAACAGCATCAACCGTATTTTCGTAATACAACCAATCCACCGAATCTGTGGCACCTAAAGCTGTTTTATGGATATCGCGGTGCGGTGGCTGTGGCGTGAAGCCACAAAGGCAAATCCCACTGATTAAAAATGCATCTGCTGTTCTAAAGACACTACCCACATTATGCATGCTACGGATATGATCCATCACCACTACTAGCGGCTTTTTGTCTGCTAGTTTAAAGTCTTCGACCGACTTTCTACCCAATTCCTCCATGCTTAATTTACGCATAGTGCAAAAGTAAGCTTTTCAAATATTAAAAAATTATGTAGGTTTGTCACCCATGTCAAAATCAAGTTCAGAAACTCCTCTAATGCAACAGCATCGGGCTATTAAACAAAAATACCCTGACGCCATTTTACTCTTTAGAGTGGGTGATTTTTATGAGACATTTGGAGAAGATGCTGTGATTGCTTCTAAGGTTCTAGGCATCACTTTAACCAAAAGAAACAATGGATCGGCCTCCTCGAGTGAACTTGCTGGTTTTCCGCATCATTCATTGGATACTTATTTACATAAATTGGTTAAAGCTGGACATCGTGTTGCTATATGCGATCAATTAGAGGATCCAAAAACAGTCAAGGGCATTGTGAAAAGAGGTGTCACAGATATGTTGACCCCTGGAATTGCCACCAACGACAAATTGCTGGAGCATAAACAAAATAATTTTTTAGCCGCTTTATTTATTGAAAATGACAATGGTGGTATTGCCTTTTTAGATATCACTACTGGAGAATTCTTAATTGCAGAAGGCAATGTAGAATATTTGGATAAATTATTACAATGTTTACAACCTGCAGAAATCCTTTACCCTAAAAATTACCAAAATGCATTTAAGGAACATTTTGGTACAGGCTTTTATACTTATGGTTTAGATAGTTGGATTTTTGATGAAGCATTTGGCACTGAACTTTTATTAAAACAATTTCAGACGCAAAGCTTAAAAGGATTTGGCATTGAAACACAAAAACTTGGCATCATTGCTGCTGGTGCAATCCTACATTATTTAAAAGAAACGGAACATCCTCACCTTCAACATATCCACACCATTGGTCGTATTGATCGCAATGAGATTTTATGGATGGATAAATTCACCATTCGTAATTTAGAATTGATTGGCAATGGTGCAGGACAAAAGGGCTTGATTGATGTGATAGATGCCACTAAAAGTCCAATGGGTGCAAGGTTATTAAAGCGTTGGTTGATCTTCCCATTACAATCATTGGAACAAATTAATCAAAGACTAAGTGCAGTCGCTTATTTTATAGATGCTAAAGAAACTGCAACTACATTACATGAAACCATTGAGTCATGTGGCGATTTAGAAAGATTAACGAGTAAATTAGCAAGTCGTAAAATACAACCAAGAGAGTTGGTGCAATTAGAAAAATCATTGACTGCAGTTGCAACCATTAAAGCAAACTTAACACCAAGTACGAATACCTATTTAAAGACGCTTGCAGAAAATTTAGTGGTTTGTCAAAAAACAATTGACGCCATTCAATACTATATTATGGAGCAGCCTCCTGCCACTATCATGAAAGGAGGATTTATAAAAAATGGTGTTGACGCAAGCTTAGATGAATTAAGAAATATTTCAAGCGGCGGCAAGGAATACCTAACGCAATTACAAAATAAAGAAGCCGAACGCACAGGTATAAGTTCTTTAAAAATTGGTTACAATAATGTGTATGGCTATTATTTAGAAGTAACTCATGTACATAAAAATAAAGTACCTGCAGATTGGATTCGCAAACAAACATTAACAACTGCCGAAAGATATATCACCCCTGAACTGAAAGAATACGAAGAAAAGATTTTAGGCGCTGAGGATAAAATTTTTGCTTTAGAACAACAGTTGTACCAACAATTATTGGACCTTATTTTAAGCGACCTGAATGCCATTCAAACCAATGGACAGTTTGTAGGTGTGATAGACTGTTTATTGTGTTTTGCACACATCGCAAAGCAAAATAAATATTGCCGACCTACCATGATGGATGATGGTATTTTATCCATCACCGATGGAAGGCATCCGGTGATTGAGCAAACCCTTCCAATAGATACCCCATATATTGCCAACCATACTTTATTGGATCCTAATGATCAACAAATCATTGTGCTTACAGGACCCAATATGAGCGGAAAGAGTGCAGTGTTAAGACAAACAGCTTTGATTACTTTGATGGCGCATATGGGGTCCTTTGTTCCTGCTACAGCTGCATCTATCCCATTAACAGATAAAATTTTTACACGTGTTGGTGCGAGTGATAATTTAAATGCTGGCGAATCTACGTTTATGGTTGAGATGCTTGAAACTGCGAGTATTTTAAATAATCTAAGTGCGAGAAGTTTGATTTTATTGGATGAAATTGGCCGAGGTACATCTACCTACGATGGTATCTCTATTGCATGGAGTATTGTAGAATACTTACAAAAATCTGCGCATCGTCCTAAAACTTTATTTGCAACACATTACCATGAGTTGAATGATTTAGAAGGGCAATTAACACGTGTCCACAACTACCATGTTACGCATAAAGAATTGGGCAATAAGATTATCTTCCTACGTAAATTAGCCAAAGGCGGAAGCACCCATAGTTTTGGAATTCATGTGGCAAAGATGGCTGGCATGCCCAATGAATTAGTGGATCGTGCCAATAATATTTTACATGAGATGGAATTAAAAAATAAGGAACATCAACAAGCTAGCCCAACGGTACAAGCAACAACAGAAAAATTTCAACTGTCCATATTTGATGCACATACAGAAACATTTGAATCCATCCGTAAAGAATTAGATAGCATAGACATCAACAGCCTTACCCCTGTAGAAGCATTGATGAAATTACAAGCAATAAAACAAAAACTGAATTAAGCCTCTTCCCAGAAGCCCATTTTGCTATATTTTTCGATTCTATTTTCGACCCTTTTTGCTGGGTCGATATCTTTAACCTCATCCAAGGCTTTAATAATTTGTTTCTTAAGCATGTCGGCTGCGGCTTTATAATCCCAATGTGCACCGCCTAGGGGTTCTTGCACAATCTCATCTACCAAACCAAAGCCTTTCATATCATTTGCAGTCAATTTCAATTGTTCTGCAGCTAATTCTTTTTTGTCCCAGCTTCTCCATAAAATAGAGCTGCAACTTTCTGGAGAAATCACGGTATACCATGTGTTTTCCATCATCAAAGTTTTGTCTCCCACACCAATCCCTAAAGCGCCCCCGCTTGCCCCTTCACCAATGATTACAATCACAATTGGCACTTTTAAACGGATCATTTCATAAATATTACGCGCAATGGCCTCTCCTTGACCTCTTTCCTCCGCTTCTAGACCTGGAAATGCGCCTGGTGTATCAATTAAGCAAACTACTGGTTTATTGAATTTTTCGGCCAATTTCATCAATCTAAGGGCTTTTCTATACCCTTCAGGGTTGGCCATCCCAAAATTACGCATCTGCCTAGCCTTGGTATTACTCCCCTTTTGTTGACCAATCATCATCACCGTTTGGCCATTGAATTCTGTAAATCCACCCACCATGGCTTTGTCATCCTTTACATTTC
>RFSD01000052.1 GCA_009924165.1 Chitinophagia bacterium
TCTTGAAGCCAATTAGAAAATCTTTTATTACAAGATCCTTGACATAATAGATTTGCCGTGCCAATGCACCAGCAATCTCTTCCCCAAGTTGCATAACTTCGAGCTAGTTTTATTATTTCCTCGATATTAGAAGAAACCATTCCACCTTCTAAGGTTGTGATTTCATGAGCAGGATAAAAGGAGCAAGATGATACTATTGCGTATTCATTTAGATACTTATCATTCCATTTTGAACCTAAAGAATCACAATTATCTAGAAGAAGTTTAATTTTTGGATATTTATTTGATAGATTGATTAATTCATCCATGTTTGGTGGATTACCTAATACTGGAGACAAGAAGATCGCTACAGTTTTATCTGTTATTTTTTCTTCTATTTTAGATAGATCAAAGTTTAATGTCTCCCATTCAATATCAATAAATACTGGTTTCCCGGCTTTGAAAACTTCTAGCGCTTGCTGAAGATGAGGTCTTCCATCGTTGGTTTCCAAACAAACAAAATCAACTTTACTTAGTAAATCAGCTATAGAACCAACAATCTCAACTCCATATTTTTTCACTTCCTCCGTATATCCAGGAATTCTTTTTACAGATGATTCATCAAACACCGAACACGGATATGAGAGAGATTACTGGTTTGATGATTTTACATTCTTATTATCATGCCTCCTGGTCTTGCACCGCCTCCTAATCCAGATTTTTGTAAACTATATGTGAAAGTCAACATAAAATATTGACTAATTACATTATAGGATCTGTCTACAATCTGATTCTGTGATACGTTTCTGTTAATACCTATATTCTTATTCAGTAAGTCAAAGGCGCTCATCTTAAGTTCTGCTCTTTTATTTTTTAAGAAAAATTTAGAAAAGCTTGCATTCCAAATTGGTATTGCAGTATTAAATCCCTCGGCACGACCTGTATTAATAGCATAGTTAAAAGATTGATTCAAAACAATATTCAATGGTAAATAATTGGTCATATCTGCACCAAAAACTTTAGTCAAAAAGTTCGTATTCAAAGTTGGATTTACTGCGTTATTTGTATTACTAAAGGAATAACGTGCTGTCAAATTGATGTCAATGACATCGTCTACAATATAGGTATAGGACATACTAGGACCTGTAGATTTTGTCACAATGGTATTCAATAAACCATTCGCATAAGAGATATTATTATTTAAGCCAGCATTCAAGCCAAAATTAAGCCTTGATTTTAATTTTTTGATGGCAAATCCATAGTTCAATGAAGTGTTGATTCTATAGGTACCATCTACATTGACTGGCTTTGTAAGAATGGTTCTATTGGGTAAAACGCTATCATAATTTACAATAGAGTTATTGGTTGTAGATGCATTTAATGTAGAAAAAAAGTTTTTACCCGCTAAAATCTTAGAACTGAAAAAACGAATATTTAAATTATGTACATAACTTCTTTTCAAATCAGGATTACCTATAGATTGTCTATTGATATTGCTTTGATCCAATACTGGTTGCAATTGAGTGATAGAAGGTTGATTGGTTGATGTACGATAATCAATATTTAAATTTTTTGTTTGTGAGAAATTATATCTGAATGTAGCATTAGGTAAAATGTCCTGAAAACTTTGACTCAGTTTTGTTTTTGCACTAATGTTCTCACCATCTAGCACAGCTTTTTGCAGAGAAAAACCTGTCGAAAAATTATATTTCTTTTGATTGGACCTATAGCTCATCCCTCCACCAGAATAAGTATACTCACTATTGAATTCATTGGTTAATCGTGTGTTCAATAAATCATAAGTATCTGTTACATCGTTACGATCAAAAATTCTTCTGCTCGAAGAGCCAATACTTTTACTTAAATAAGTATTGAACTCTAATAATGATTTTTTACCTAAAGGTTCTGTATAGATTAAATTAGCAGAATAGCTTGAATTTTCTCCTTTTCGCATATTTTGTTGATCTAAAATGGAATCATTCGTAAGTTTATTATTAAAATAAGATAATTGCTCGGTAAACTGATTCCCTGTTGAATTAGAGCGATTAAAACTTTGTGTTATGGTAGATGAAATAGTACGCCCTTTTTTAGCAAACTTTTTTCTCAATAACAAAGTACTTGCTGCATTAACTGCATCAGATGCACTAGAAGAGATTGTGGTATTGCTATTAAGCAAGTTGCCATTTGTTAAATAGGTTTGTGTGGAGTCTTCGCTATAATTAGTGGTTTGTTGCAATCCTAAGCTTGGCGTAAACCTAAAAGAAAAATTGTCAGTCACTTTATGATCGATCGTGCTTCCAAAGTTTTGTTGTTTATTGCCTGCTATTGAATTAGCATTAGAAATTCTATTGAACGCATTACCAGGTGTAAGATTCTGTGTAAATGAGCTACTGATATTATTTCTTTCTACATCACTAATAGAAAGATTGGCGTTGAATTCAGTTTTTTTATCGTTGAATAAATTTGAATAATTTCCTCCGATAGAATAGGTCTCTGCAATCCCTTGTGCATTGGCATCTGTTTCGCCAGAACCACCGCTAAAATTAACGGTTACACCTCCGCCTGCACCTGGTCTACCTCCGCCACCTCCCGAAAAATTAATAATATTTCGGCCCGAAAAATTTTGTCTGTTGGTATTATTCGCACCGCCAATGGCAGAAAATTGTTCTTCATTATTAATAACATTCACATTGCCTTGTGCATCAAATACACTTGGCGTTCCAGCTCCTGCATTCAATTTACCAAAAGTAGATTTATTGCGGTCTTTTTTTAATTTTAAATTAATCGCTGTTTCTTCTGAACCGTCATCAATACCTGTGAACATAGCTTGATCAGACTTGCGATCGTAAACTTGAATTTTATCTACCGCATCGGCAGGTAAATTTTTAGTAGCCATCACTGGATCGCCTGTAAAAAATTCTTTTCCGTTCACAAAAACCTTGGTCACTTTTTTCCCATTGACTGTGATGCCACCAGATTTATCTACTTCCATTCCTGGCATCTTTTTTAATAAATCTTCTACTACTGCATTCGGTGCAGTCTTAAAGTTTTCTGAATTGAACTCCACCGAATCTCCATTGATCACAACAGGTGGTCTACGCGCAGTCACTGTTACTGTGCTCATCGTATTTACATCGTTCATATAAATCAAACCCATCTCTACGATTTTTTCCGTCCCAGTTAAAACAGGCACCCATTTTGGTACATAGCCTACATAAGAAACCGAAATCAAATAATTTCCTGGTGTCACATTTTTGAAAATAAAGACCCCAGACTCGTTCGTTCTTGAAAAACTAACCAAAGAAGAGTCATTTGCATAGACCAATGAGACGGTCGCTGAATTAAGGGCTCTATTTGCTATACTATCCTTTAAAGTACCCTGAATGGTTAAATTTTGAGCAAATCCAACGTAACTAAATAATAATAAGCAACTTATAAAAATAAATTGCCCCAATTTTTGTTTATTCATAATACAAAGATACGATTAGTTAAGGCATGGTAGCCAATTTCTACCTAAGTTTTTAGTTAAAATTACTCAAATATTTGATGAACGGCTATCTCCAATGGTTTCATTTTTTTTCGAGAACTATTGGATTGATGTAACTTTCAAAAAATAATCAATTATGAGAATAATTACTTTGACCCTATTCATGGGGCTTGGTTTAATCAGTTCACAAGCACAGGACAAGAAAAGTCCAAAAAAAGACAGCACTAGTTTTAGTCAATTTAAGGGTTTGCCATTAAAAGCAACTAGATCATTTGACTTTACGACCAACGAAGGCACTTGGACTTCATTAGCTGTTAGCCCAGATGGTAAAACTATTTTATTTGATTTGATGGGTGATATATATAGTATCCCAATGGAAGGCGGAAAAGCAACTGCTATTACAAAGGGCATGGCTTACGATAACCATCCAAGTTATAGCCCCGATGGAAAACGTATTTTATTTTTATCTGACCGCTCTGGTGCAGAAAATATTTGGTACATAGATTTAGAGAAAAAAGATACCCTTGCATTAACCGAGGAACAAAACAATAATTTTCCAGGTGCAGTCTATACACCAGACGGAAATTATATCGTGTATACAAAAGGACGTCGTAATACTAAATTGTATTTGATGCATAAGAATGGTGGCGCAGGTACTAGCTTGATTGATGCACCTGCTACTTTAAAAACAATTGATCCTGCGGTGAGTGCAGATGGACGTTACATCTATTATAGTGCACGTAATGGCGCTTGGAACTACAATGCGATGTTACCTCAATATAGTATTGGTGTATATGATAGAGAAAAAGGTACAACAAGAACTATTGCATCAAGATACGGATCGGCTTTTACACCGGTATTATCTAAAGACGGGAAATGGTTAGTGTATGGTTCTCGTTTTGAAGATAAAACTGGATTGGTAAAGAGAAATTTAGCAACGGGCGAAGAAGCTTGGTTGGCTTATCCAGTTCAAAGAGATGACCAAGAATCAATTGCTGTATTAGGTGTATTACCAACAATGAGTTTCACGCCAGATAGCAAATACTTATTAGCTTCTTACGGAGGAAAAATAAATAAAATTGATGTTGAAACTGGTGCTCAAACAGAGATTCCATATACAGTGGATGCAAAAATTGAAATGGGACCAGAAGTATTGTTTAAATATCCTATCAAGGATACGGTTGCTACAATGGCAACCCAAATAAGAGATGCAGTGCCTTCTCCAAATGGAAAGCAATTGGCATTCACAGTCTTAAATAGATTGTATGTAATGGACTATCCAAACGGTAACCCTAAACGTTTGACTAAAAATGATTTCACCGAAGCGCAACCTGTTTGGAATCCAGCTGGAAATGGAATTTATTTTACAACTTGGAATCCTAATGGTGGTGCTATTCGTTTTATTGATTTAAATAATAATTCAGAGAAAATTATTTCAAAAGAAAATGCTTTGTACCAAGGTCTTGCAATTGATCCAACAGGTAAGAAATTAGTTTTTAATAAAACCAGCGCTCAAAAATTCAAGGATGCCATTGAGCCTAGCTATGATGATGCAGATGATGATTTGGCTTGGATTGATTTAACTACTGGTAATGAAACATTGATTGATAAAGCAAATGGAAGATACAATCCACATTTTGCATTAAATGATGACCGAATTTATTTAAACAATCGTGGTAGATTAATTTCAATTCAGTGGGATGGTGGTGATGAAAAAGAGATTGCAAAAATTTCTGGTATTACTACATTCGGAAGTGTACCTGAGCATCGCGGTAAGCCTTTAGCAGACCCATGTGTCATTCCAGAAGTATTTGACGCAGACGAAGCTGCAAAAGAAAACAATCCTCCATCTAGTGCAAACAATATTTTATTATCACCAAAAGGATCTGCTGCAATTGCACAGGTTAACAATAATATCTATTTTGTTACACTTCCAAAATCTGGCAAATCAGTTTCTATCTCTGTTGCAGATGCTAAAAATGCAGCTTTCCCAAGTAAGTTATTAACAGAAATTGGAGGAGAATTTCCAAGCTGGCAAGCGGATGGCAAAACCATTCATTGGAGTTTAGGTGCAGCACATTTCACTTATGATGTTGATGCCGCTTATGCTTTTGACGATAGCTTAGCTGCTGCAAAAAAATTAGAAGCGTCTATCAAAAAAGATACTACTAAAAAAGACAGCACTGCTATTGCTAAAAAAGACGATAAAAAAGAAGCACCAAAATATAAAGCAAGTGAGACTTGGGTAAAAGTGTATTATGAAAATGATATGCCTAGCACAACAGTGTTATTGACTAATGCAAGAATCATTACAATGAATGGAGATCAAGTGATCAACAACGGTGATATCTTAATTGTAAAAAATAGAATTCAAGCAGTTGGAAAATCTGGTTCTCTCAAAGTACCTGCTGGCGCAAAACGTGTCAACCTTGCAGGTAAAACAGTGGTACCAGGATTTATAGATACGCACTCTCATATGTGGCCTAGCTGGGGCATTCATAAAAATCAAGTATGGATTTACGCAGCGAATTTAGCATATGGTGTAACGACAACACGTGACCCACAAACTGCAACAACGGATGTATTAACCTATAGTGATTTAGTAGAAGCAGGTAAAATGGTAGGACCAAGAGTTTATTCAACGGGTCCTGGTGTGGGTTATTGGTCTTATAATTTAAAGGACTCTGCACAAGCAGAATCTGTTTTAGCTCAATACAGTAAGTATTACAATACCAAGTATATTAAAATGTATTTAGTAGGTAACCGTAAGCATAGACAATGGGTGATTCAAGCGGCTAAAAATCAAAAATTAATGCCTACCACAGAAGGTGGTTTAGATTTTAAATTGAATATGACGAATTTGCTGGATGGTTATCCTGGTCATGAACACTCTTTACCAATTTATCCTTTGTATAATGATGTGGTAAAAACAATTGCGAATTCTAAAATGGCAGTAACACCTACTTTATTAGTTTCTTATGGTGGGCCATGGGCAGAAAACTATTTTTACGAAACCGAAAATGTATATGGTGATGCAAAAATGCAATACTATACCCCTTACGAAGAATTAGCAAGCAAGTCAAGACGTCGTGCTACTTGGTTCTTACCAGAAGAACATGTGTTTCAAAAACATGCTAAGAGCATGAAGCAAATTGTTGAAGCAGGTGGTCTTGCAGGTGTAGGAAGCCATGGTCAATTACAAGGGTTGGGTTACCATTGGGAACTGTGGTCTATGCAATCTGGTGGCATGCGCAATCTAGATGCTTTGAAAACAGCTACTATTTTAGGTGCAGAAAGTTTAGGATTGGATAAGGACTTAGGAAGTATCAGTGCAGGTAAATTAGCAGACTTAATTATTTTAAATAAGAATCCTTTAGAAGACATTAAAAACACCAATAGCATCCAGTATGTGATGAAAAATGGTCGTCTTTACAATGGTGCTAATTTAGATGAGTTAGTGACAGGCAATTCTAAAGTAGATCGCAAGGAATACTTGGATAAAAAACCAATTAAAAACACAAAGGTAGAAGACTAATAGCTATGCAAAATTCAAGAAGGAAATTTATACAAAATACAGGGATCGCTTTATTAGGCATTGGTATGACCCCAAGCGCATTGTGGTCAAAAAATACAAGCGCCGATGCAAAGACCCTAATTGGTATTCAGCTTTATGCAGTGCGTGATGCCATGTTTAAAGATCCTTTAGGCACTTTGAAAGCATTGTCAAAAATGGGTTACCAATATATAGAGCATGCCAATTATGTCAACAGAAAATTATATGGCTATACTCCAATTGAGTTTAAAAAAATTCTAGACGACCTTGGCATGAAAATGCCAAGTGGTCATACTTCATTGAATGCAAACCATTGGGATGCAAACAAAAAAGAATTTACAGCTGCTTGGAAATATACCATCGATGATGCTGTAACACTTGGACAAGACTATGTGATAAGTCCTTGGATCGATGAAAAAGTAAGAACTTCTTACGATGCATTGATGCGTCAGTTAGAACAATTTAATTTGTCTGGGGAATTATGTCTAGAATCGGGCATGCAATTTGGATACCATAATCACAATTTTGAATTTATAGAAAAAGTGAATGGCCAATTAATCTATGATATCATCTTAAAAGAAACCGATCCAGAATTAGTGATCCATCAATTGGATTTTGGGAACATGTTTGGCATTGGTGCAAGAGGAATGGATTGGATCAAAAAATATCCGGGCCGTTTTGTTTCAGTACATGTAAAGGATGAAATTAAAGTTCCAATTGGAGAAATGAACGACCAGCATGAAAGTACCATTTTAGGCAATGGCTTAGTAGATCCAAAAGCAGTATGCTTACTAGCTAAAGCAATTGGCGGCACTAAACAATTTATCATAGAACAAGAATCTTATCAAGGGATTGCGCCACTTGAATGTGCTCGAATCAATTTGGAAAGAATAAAAACATGGGGATTGGTATAATTTAAAATTCGTTGTATGAAAAAAATATATTTACTAAGTGGCTTGGTATGGATTGCTATTGCCTCAATGGCACAAAAACCAACCAGTGCTGAACTTGTAAGATGGAATCAACACGCTAAACAAACCACTATCATTCGAGACGAATGGGATATCCCACATATTTATGGAAAGACGGATGCCGATGCGGTATTTGGATTGATGTATGCGCAATGCGAGGAGAATTTTCCGCAGATAGAAAAGAATTTTTTAGAAATGTTAGGACGACGTGCGGAGATGGAAGGTCCTAAAGTCATTTATGAAGATTTAATGATGCAACTTATCCAAGATAGTGCCGAGGCGGTGAAAGATTTTGAAAGAAGTCCTATTTGGTTTAAGCAATTATTAATTGCGCATGCCGATGGCATCAACTATTACTTATCAAAACACCCTGAGGTAAAACCAGTGGTACTCAAAAAGTTTAAGCCTTGGTACCATTTGATGTGGACAGACGGAAGCGTTTCTCCAACAAAATCTGCTGGCATCACCGAAAAACATGTTGAAGCATTTTATGGTCAGCAATTATATTCCAATCAAAACGCAGTTAGTTTGAATAAAACTGCTCCTGTTCAAAAGTCAATTTTTGAACAGACCAACTATGACATGGAAGACAAGACCCTAAGAGGATCCAATGGATTTGCGATTGCACCAAAACATAGTCGTACTGGTAATGCGATGTTGTATATCAATCCCCATGTGCCTTTTTATTTTAGATCTGAGATGCATATGGTGAGTGAGCAAGGATTGAATGCTTATGGTGCAGTGACTTGGGGACAGTTCTTTATTTATCAAGGCTTTAATGAAAATTGTGGTTGGATGCATACAAGTGGCTATGCCGATGTAGCAGATGTGTATGAAGAACAAACAGAAAAAATAAATAACCAATTATTTTATACCTACGAAAAGGAAAAAAAGAAAGTTGGTCAACGTAAAATCAATATCCAATATGTAGAAAATGGGATTATTAAATCAAAAGCATTTGATACTTATTTTACGCACCATGGACCAATTATGGGCATGGAAAAAGGAAAATGGTTAAGCCTACAAGAAAACAATCGTTCCTTAAATGCTTTAATGGAATGTTGGACAAGAACAAAATCAAAAAGCCTAGCAGACTATACTAAAGCAATGGAACTAGTGTCTAATAATAGTAATAACACGGTATACGCAGATGCTGCAGGAAATATTGCATACTGGCATGGTAATTTTATGCCTAAACGCAATCCAAATTTTGATTATACATTACCTGTTGATGGAAGTACTAAAGCGACTGACTGGCAAGGCGTACATGCTTTAAATGAAATTGTACAAAGTATCAATCCATTAAACGGATGGTTACAAAATTGCAATGCAACACCTTTTACAGTGGCAGGTGATCAAAGTCCAAAAGCAGTTGATTATCCTGCTTATATGGCACCAGACGGAGAAAACGGAAGAGGTCTTACTGCAGTTGCCTTATTATCTAAAGTTGATAAAATCAATTTAGACGAACTCATTACTTTAGGGTATCATAAAAAATTAAGCGCCTTTGATATTTTATTACCTCGATTTATACAAAAAGCAAGATCAGTAGAACTTGCACCAAGAACTAAAAAAGCAATTGATTATTTAGCGAATTGGGATCATATAGCCGATACCAATTCTGTTGCAACAAGTATCGCAATAGAATGGGCTAGTAAATGGGGTGCTATCATTCCTCCTGCAAATACAGAAGAAGCAGCAACGCAAATTGTTGTAAAGTACAATCGTATGGACCAAGAGGTTGCTTTTGAAACTAAAATCAAATTATTAGAAGCTACTTTAGATCAATTCGAAAAATGGTATGGTGGATGGGAAATTAAATGGGGTGCTATGAATCGTTTTCAAAGAGTGGCTCCAGGTGCTAGTTTCGATGACAACCTTCCTAGCTTAGCTGTTAATCAAGCATCCTCTAAATGGGGTTCATTGCCTTCTTTTGAGAGTAGACGTTATCCAAATACCACCAAACGATACGGATATACAGGAAATAGCTTTGTTGCTGCAGTAGAATTTGGGAAAAGGCTGAATGCAAAAACCATTATCACCGGCGGACAAAGCAGGTTTGCTGAAAGCAAAAATTTTACAGACCAAGCTTATGGATTTGTCTATGGACAGTTTAAAACTATCCATTACTACAAAGAAGATGTTTTGGCTAACAAAAAACTAGCATACCATCCTGGATTAGAAAGATAGTGTTCATAGAGTTTAGTGATTAAAGCAATTTTAACTAAACCTGCTAGATTTTTAACCCCAAGTGTTTGCATGAGTCTTGTTCTATGACCTTCGATGGTTCTTTTGCTATGCTTTAGTTCTGCAGCAATTTGTTTACTAGAAGCTTCTTCGCAGATGCGAATTAGAATATATTTATCATATAAGCTTAATGCATTTACGCGCTCAATTAAATTAATCTTGTCCATGACCTGTGTGAGTTGTAAAACCCGCTCTGCAGTATCTTGACAAAAATAGACCTTATGTTGACAAGCCATTTCTACTGCTTTATTCCACTCAAGACTAGACATATTTCTTGAAACAATCACATCTACTTCTAGTTCAATTAATTGGTATAATACAAAATCTGGTGTATCCTTATTCAGTAAAATAATACATGGAAATATTTGTTGAATTGCTTTGATTTTATTTTTCACAGCTAGTGAATCAAAATCAAACAAAGCACAATCAATGATCAATAGTCCTTGGGATAAACCAAAATTGAAGCTAATCAATTCGTCTAATGAATTTAAAATTCGATACCCATTGCACATTGGATGCGCTTTTACCAATTGGCCACAGCCCATGGCATAAATGGCTTGTTGGTCACAAATAAATACTTGTCTTTGATCCTGTTGATTAAGATATTTTTTTTGCATCTATAAAAAAACAATAGATCTAGCTGATGCAGACAGAATCATATCAATTTTACATTAATGGATAATTTATTTAAGGTATTTAACCCCTTCAAAAAAAATCTAATCAACTGGTTTCATACCATAGTCGATAGAATCTACTCAGATTGGTGTAAATTGCAGCATGCAGTTTGAAAAATCAATTACACTTGCCACTTTCTCTCCATTATGGTGGGAAAGTATTTTATGGATTGGAGGCAGTATCTTCTTATTAATTCAAGTGCCTAAATACATTAAAAAAATTCAAATCAAACAATATGATTTTTTTATCGCCGTCTTATTAATTACTAATTTGGGTGTTGAGCAATTTTATAATTTTTATACTGGATCATGGAATATTCAACAGAATATTCCTGCACATTTATGTAGTATTAGTACAATCTTATGCATT
>RFSD01000053.1 GCA_009924165.1 Chitinophagia bacterium
TTAACAAGATCAATAAATTCAGCCTCTGTAATTATTTTTATAGAGGTTATTTTTTTAGCTTTTTCTAATTTACTTCCAGCATCTTCTCCAACAATCAAGTAATTTAATTTACTACTCACGCCGCTAAGGATATGTCCACCTTTAGCTTCTACCATGGCTTCTGCATCAGAACGTTTAAGCTGCATTAAGGTCCCTGTAAATAAAAAATTCAATCCTGTAAGTGTGCCATCTGTTGGTTGTTGATTGGTTTGTTCCACATTCAACCCCAATTGAATAAGGGACTCAATCATTTTAATTTGATTGGGATCGTGAAAAAACTGAACAATACTACTTGCCACTTTAACACCTATGTCTTCGAACCCCAATAATTGTTCCTCAGTGATACGTGTCAGATCAAGTAAGTGATTGACCCTGCTTGCAATTGTTTTTGCAGTAGTTTCGCCAACAAATCGAATTCCTAAAGCATAGATGAGTCGATGCAATGGTTGTTGTTTAGAGATTTCAATAGAGTTTGTTAAATTATCTATGCTCTTTTTTCCGAATCCTTCTAATTGTCCAATATGGTCAAAATCAAGTGTATAAATTCCTGGAATATTTTTTAGTAAGCCAAGTTCAAAGAATTTTTTAATGTTGGCTTCTCCTAAATTTTTTATATCCATGGCATCCTTGCTCACAAAATGTGCAATGCGTTCTACAATTTGTGCACTACAATTGATATTGGTACATCTCCAAACAGCTTCTGTAATTTCTTTTACCAAGGCTGTAGCACAAACAGGACAATGAGTTGGGAATTGAATCTTTTTTTCGTTCCCAGATCTAAGACTTGCAATGGAATGGACGATTTGAGGAATCACATCACCCGCGCGTTCTATAATTACTGTATCTCCTAAAAGTAAATCTTTTTCAATAATATATTCTTCGTTATGAATAGAGATGCTTGAAACTGTTACACCTCCAATGGCCACTGGTTTTAATTTAGCCACAGGTGTGACTGCGCCAGTTCTACCAACTTGGAATTCGACATGCTCTAAAACGGTGGTTGCTTGCCTTGCTTTAAATTTATAAGCAATTGCCCATCTTGGATGGTGGGATGTCATACCTAATTTTTCTTGCAATGCTAGGTCATTCACTTTGACTACTAAGCCGTCAATTTCATAAGGGAGTTCATCTCTTCCAGCTGCTGCAATAGCACAATAATCAATCACATCTTGCATCTTACTGACAACCTGTTTTTCTTTTTGAGGTGACCTAAAACCTATATTCCATAAAAATTCTAGGGTACCACTATGGGTCTTTAAAAGCGGGTTCACTGTTTTTCCAGGGATAGGTAAAATATAACTAACATGATAAATAAATGCATCTAAATTTCTTTCTGCTACTTCTTTTGGATCCTTCATTCTTAAACTACCTGATGCTGCATTTCTTGGATTAGCAAGGGGCGATTGATGCTTGGATTTTAATTTTTCATTAAAGTCATTGAAAGCCTTTTTTGTCATTATGACTTCGCCACGAATTTCAATTTGTTGAATACCATTTCCTATAAGTGGTATCTGTAAAGGAATAGATCTAATTTGTTTGATATTGTTCGTGATGTCTTCTCCCTCAACTCCATCTCCTCTAGTACATGCTCGAACTAAAAGATCGTTTTCATAAATTAAAGAAATACTAGCCCCATCAAATTTTGGTTCAATACAATAAGTAATCGCGTCGAGGCTGGCACTTTCTCTTGCTTTACGGTCAAAGTCAATGAGGTCCTCCGCATTATAGCTATTCTCTAAACTCAACATTGGTACTAAATGAGGTACCGTTTCAAAATTGCTATTTAAACTATTGCCCACTCTTTGACTTGGTGAGTCAGGGGTAATACAGGAGGGGTCCGAAGCTTCTATAGCTAAAAGTGCCTGATAGAGCTGGTCATATTCATAATCGCTTATTAAGGATTCATTGACTACATAATATTGGTATTCATGAAACTGCAATACCTTTTTTAAAGTCATTAAATCAATGCTTAAGGGCGTCGCTAAAAACTGCTTTGTAGTTTGTTGTAATGCTTTTATTTGTGCTTTGTCGTACATGGGCGAAAATCTTCGCTAAAGTACAAACTTTAGCGCTTGCAAGCTCATTATTTAATACCTTTATGGACTAAATCATGGTATAATTATGTTGTATTCAATGACGGGTTACGGAAGGGCAGAAATGGCATTCAATGACAAAACACTCTTAGTGGAAGTCAAGTCTTTAAACGGAAAACAATTCGATGTTCGTTTAAATATTCCTTCCATTTTAAAACCAATTGAAGTTGAAATCAGAAATACATTAAATGAATACTTATTTAGAGGTAGCGTTGAGTGTTCTATTGCCGTTCGATCAAATGGCGCTTTAAAGCCGGTGAATATCAATAAAGAGTTAGCAAAATCCTATTACCAACCCATTGTAGAATTAGCAGATGAATTAGGTATTGGCAAGGAAAATATTTTGAGTACTTTGTTGAAAATGCCTGATGTGGTTTCTTCTACCAACGAGGTTTTATCTGATGAAGAAAAACAAGCCATTTTTAATGTATTAAAACAAGCTATTGATTTATTGAATATTCATAGACAGACCGAAGGGAAATCAATTGAATTAGATTTATTAGAACGTGTTGCTGGGATTGAAGCGCAGCAAGCAGCAATCGCGTTACTTGAGCCAAATAGAAGAACTAAAATCAAAGAGGGCTTGATTAAATTATTAGAACAAAATGTTGGATCGGATAAGTATGATAATAATCGTCTTGAGCAAGAATTGATTTACTATATCGAAAAAATTGACATTTCGGAAGAGCGTGTTCGATTAACCAACCATTGCGCTTATTTTAAATCTATCCTTGCCGAAAAAGATCCTAATAAAGGAAAAAAATTATCTTTTGTTTTACAAGAAATGGGCAGAGAGATCAATACCACTGGATCTAAGGCGAATGATGTAGATATTCAAAAAGCAGTAATTGTCATGAAGGATGAATTAGAAAAAGCGAAAGAACAAATCTTAAACGTTTTATAAATGGGGAAATTTTATCGTATCGTATTTGGTATCTGTTTTTTAATGAGCATAAATGCTTGTCAAACAATACCCTTGTCTGAGCAAAATACAATACATCCAGACCATCAATGGAATAGCGAAAAGCCAGAAAAATACTTTTTCAATATCACCGATACAAATCAGTTGTATAAAATTATTTTTGTCATTAGACACCACAACGCATATCACTATAAAAATATTTGGGTTGAACTAAATCATAGTAGTACTAGTGAAAAAGCGCAAACAGAAACCTTCAATTTAAATTTAGCCGATGATCAAAAAGGTTGGCTAGGTTCTGGTATGGATGATGTATTTGACCAACGCATTCCATTGTATGCCAAACCTGTTAAATTAAAATACGGTATGCATACATTTACCATTAAGCATACGATGCGCGAAGACCCGCTTCAAAATATTTTATCTACAGGTATTCGAATAGAAAAAGCTGATTTATAATATGCAACCCGAACAACAACAACATTTAATTCAAAATACGCTTAAAGAGACAAGAAGATTAGACGCGCTCTGTAATAATATTTTATTAGCGTCCCAATTTGAAATGGGACAATATGAAAACAGCAAACAATTGGTAGACCTTTCAACCATTGCTATTCAATGTGTACAATCTTTTGAAGAACGATATTCCAATAGAAAATGCATTGCTTCAATCGATGCGTCTATTCTACTACAAGGCGAACCATTATTATTGCAGTTGATGATCAATAATTTATTGGATAACGCTAATAAATATGCTACGCCCGAGACTGATATTTTTATAGACTTACATAAAGTTGGAAAAGACATAGAGTTGACTATTAAAGATCAAGGTATCGGTATTACATTAGAGGAAAGGTCAAAAGTATTTGATAAATTTTATAGAGTGGGTGCAGAGCAAACCAGGACCACTAAGGGATCAGGATTGGGTTTGTATTTATGTAAAAAAATTGTCACATTCCACGCTGGCAGTATTTTCGTCAAGTCAAATCAACCTAAAGGAAGTATTTTTGTGGTCCAATTTAAGGCAGATTAATCATGCAGAAACATAGCATCTTATTGGTAGAGGACGAAGAGCATCTACACGAAGCCTTGAAGCTGAATTTAGAGATGGAAGGGTATGAAGTCGACTCTGCATATGATGGCGGGGAGGCATTAAAACAAATTCAGTCTGCTCATTATGATTTAATCATTTTGGATATTATGTTGCCTTCCTTGGATGGCTTTAGCATTACAGAACGCATGCGATTGAACAACAACCAAACACCTATTTTAATTTTAAGTGCAAAAAATACAAGTTCCAATAGGGTACAAGGGTTAAAATTGGGTGCCGACGACTACTTGACCAAGCCATTTAATTTAGAAGAGTTACTTTTAAGGGTTGCAAAATTGATTCAGAAGCAGGTTCAGCAGGCAAAATCCACCCCTCAAATTGATCGCTACCAATTTAAAGGTCATAGTATCGATTTCAATGCTTCAGAGGTATTGCTAGTTTCGGGACAAAAAATCACCCTTACTAAAAGAGAATTGTTATTGTTAAAACTACTCATTGAACAAAAGAATACCGTGGTCACGAGGGAAAAAATCCTACAATTGGTCTGGGGCTACCAAGTATTCCCAAATACCAGGACTATCGATAATTTCATATTGAATTTTAGAAAGTACTTTGAAATCGACCCCAAGCACCCAAAACACTTTATTTCTATGCGTGGTGTAGGCTATAAATTCCAAGATTAATACCCCTTTACGCAATGTTTGGGTAAATTTTGCGTTAGTATTTATAGATAATTTTAGCCCATGTCATTGTCCTCTATCCAAGACTTTGTAGAACCAATTAACCTGTCCTTTTTGTCAAAAGACGAGGGTTATCGTGATACCCAGCTTGGAAAGCATATTAGATCTTATGAAAATCAACTGCCAGATATCAAGGATGCGGATATCGTATTAATTGGTGCAGGCGAATGTAGGGGTGCCGGGTTTGCATTGAATGGTTTTGAAGCAGCCAATGCGGTTAGAGCTGCTTTATACAATTTGTATTATTGGCATGCTCAAGTCACAATAGCAGATATTGGGAACGTAAAACTTGGACAAACAATTCAAGATAGTTACGCTGCATTAAGAACAGTGATTGCAGAATTGATTTTACAGAATAAAAAAGTGGTAATCATGGGTGGTTCTCATGACCTCACTTTGCCACAATACCATGCATATACAGCGATCCCTACTTTAGTGAATGCAGTGGTAGCAGATGCTAAAATCGATTTAGATTTAGAAGCGCGTTTACCATCCGATCATTTTTTGGAAGAATTATTTACTGGTTTACCGAATCATTTAAATCATTATGCACATATTGGTTTTCAAAGTTATTTTATGCATCCGCATATGCTTGAAACAATTGATAAGCTGAGGTTTGATTGTTTTAGACTGGGTGTTGTGCGTGAAAGTATCGAAGAAATGGAGCCAGTCATTAGAGATAGTCACATGATGAGTTTTGATATTAGTGCTATTCAACATGCGCAAGCACCAGCAAATATTATTACATCTAATGGTTTTAATGGAGAAGAAGCTTGTGTATTAATGCAATATGCAGGGATGAGTTGGAAAACAAGCACGATAGGTTTATTTGGATACCAAGCAGAATTAGATCATCATGGATTAACAGCAATACAGATGGCACAAATGATCTGGTATATCATTGACGGCGTGCATCGTGGTAAAAAAGAAGCACCACTTACGGCACTTGATCGTTTTAAAGAATTTCATATTGCTTTTTCAGATATCGATACGCAATTTTTACAAAGTAAAAGTACAGGAAGGTGGTGGATGAAATTACACAATGAGGAATGGATGCCTTGTAGTTACAAGGACTATTTAGTAGCTTCTAATAACGAAATCCCAGAAAGATGGCTAAGAGCTTTAGAAAGAGAATAACAAACTTTAAATTTGAGAATTGGTTTAAAATTCTATTTATTGTTGCAGCAATTGCAATGGTTTTAAGTGGATGTTCAGTGCGTCAAGCGCAAAAAACATTGCTCAGTTCTGAAGGGGTCAAAGGCGCACATATTGGTATAGCTATTTACAATGACACAAAGGGGCAGTGGCTGACCAAATATCAGAGTGATCATTATTTTACACCTGCTAGCAATACAAAAATTCTAGCAACTTATTTAGGCTTACAATTTTTAGGAGATTCTTTGCCAGGATGGAAAATGGCAGAAAATGCGGATACTTTATTTTTGATGCCATTGGGGGATCCTAGTTTTATGCACCCAGAATTTAAGCATCAACCTGTAGTAGATATCATTAAAAAGACAAAAAAACAAGTTGTTATTGTTGGCAACAATCAAGACCAATTTGAAATATTTGGAAGTGGTTGGTCTTGGGCTGATTATGCCGAAGATTATCAGCCAGAAAGAAGCAGAATGCCAATCTATGGCAATGTGGTCCATTTTTACCAAAGTAATAAAAAATTAGAGGCCATTAAGCCTTTCTATTTTTTTAAAGATATGGTTGACTTAGATAAAGTGGAAGAAAAAAACTGGTCAAGAAATAGGACGGGGAATCGCTTTTTTACGACGAACGAAAATAATAAGAGTAAATATTTTCAAGTCCCTTTTAGCCAAGAAGATGTGCCAATGCTTTTAGCTGTTGATTTATTAAAAGATACCTTAGGAAAAATAATCAGCTTTCAGAATAAATCGACATTGCCAGCAACTAGTTATAAGACTATTAAAACAGTTCCAACAGATAGCTTATTAAAAATCATGATGCTGCGTAGCGATAATTTTTATGCAGACCAAATTGTGTTAATGGCTAGTGAGCAATTATTTGGTAAGATGGATGATGCAGCATTGCTTGACAGTGCTAAGAAATTATTTTTTGTAGACCTGCCTCAACGTATGCGTTGGGTGGATGGCAGTGGGTTAAGTCGCTATAATTTAAATACCCCCGAAAATTATATTGCTATTTTACAACAGATGCAATCAAAATTTGGCGAAGCCCGTGTAAAAAATATTTTTGAAAAAGGAGGTGAAGGTACCATTGCGGCTTATTATAAAAATTTTCCTGGCACGATGTATGCTAAAACAGGGACTTTGGGAGGACAAGTAGCATTGAGTGGGTTTATCTATACACCGAAGCAACAAAAACTATATTTTTCGGTTTTGGTCGCGAACCATATGAGTCCATCAAGTACACAAGTTAGAAGAGCGGTTGAAACTTATTTAACCAAGGTGACGAAAGGGATGTAGCTTTTACTTACTAAACAAACGATCTAAATAATCTTCATTAAATTCAATGAAGGTAGGTGCACCAGAAGCTGTGGTATTGGGAATATCACATTCGCTAAGGGATTCAATTAAGCTATGCATTTCTTTTTGTCCTAAATTTTGTCCAGCTTTGATAGCCATTTGACGTGCCATGCATCGAATTAATTTTTCTCTCTTACTGAATTTTAAATCGGCACTAAAATGCTTGAACTGTTCTAATAAAAGTTCGATGGCATTTTTTTCATTACCTGCAAGTACATCTGCAGGGATACCCTGAATGATAAAACTATTTTGGCCAAAGGCTTCTATTTCATATCCAATATTCGCTAAGTCTTCCAGCATCTCTTCGAGCAATACAGCATTACTAGCACTTAGTTCCAATACTACTGGGAATAAACTTTTTTGCGTCGCATGCGGTTGAGCACTTGCCTTTTGGTACTTTTCATACAAGACTCTTTCGTGTGCTAATTGTTGATGAATAATAATCAAGCCACTTTTTGTAGGAGCGATGATATAGGTTTGATGAAGCTGCATCAAAAATGCATCTTCTGGAACAGACAAAGATTCATCTTCCTTATATAAACCCATGGAAGACGGTTTCACTATGAATTCCTGATTCGCACTGGGTAAGTCAGTAAAAAATTTTTTCCAATCCTGCTGTCCAGCTTGCCCTGTCTTTGGAATAAAATGGGCTTGATTTTTTTGTGTAAACCCTTCATACAATGATTTTCTAGAGGTCTCTTGCACTTTACTATCCGAAAAAGGTTTTTGAATGGCATCTAATTGTTGAATATCGGCATCTAAAGAAAAATCTAAAGAAGGCGCAATGCTGAATTGCGCCAAAGCATGTTTTACAGCAGCTTGAACAAAAGCATAGATAATTTTATCGTCTTCGAATTTAATTTCTTGTTTTGTTGGATGCACATTGATATCCACTTTAGAAGGGTCTACGTCGATGTATAAAATATAACTCGGAAAACTATCTTTAGCAATGAGGCCTTCAAAGGCATTGGCAATTGCATGATGCAAATAGGCACTCTTAATAAATCTTCTGTTCACAAAAAAGTATTGGTCACTTCTTGTTTTTTTTGCAGTCTCTGGCTTTCCAACAAATCCAGAGATGGTTAAGTAATCTGTGTGTTCTCCCACGGTCACCAGTTTACTTTGATAATGATTGCCTAATACTTGAATCGCTCTTTGTTTAAAGCTACCTGCATCCCAATGGTAAACCTCTTGACCATTGTTATGTAAATTAAAATAGATCTCGGGGAAAGCCAATGCCACCCTTGTAAACTCTTCAAGTATATGTTTAAGTTCAGCAGCATTACTTTTTAAAAAATTTCTTCTGGCAGGCACATTGAAAAATAAATTTTTCATGCTAATACTGGTACCGACTGGTGTAGCAACTGGTGCCGACGAAATCACTTTACTATTTTCAATGGATACCTCTGTACCAATCTCGTCTTCAGGTCTCTTAGTTTTTAATTGTACTTGTGCCACCGCAGCAATAGAAGCTAATGCCTCGCCTCTGAATCCCATTGTGCGAATTTCAAATAAGTCTTCAATCACACTTATCTTACTAGTTGCATGCCTAGCAAATGCATTTTGAGCATCCTTTTCGGACATGCCCTTACCATTGTCAATCACCTGTATCAAGGATTTCCCCGCTTCGTTGATAATCAATCGAATTTCAGTGGCTTCAGCATCTACTGCATTTTCCAATAATTCTTTGACAGCGCTTGCGGGTCTTTGTATGACTTCGCCTGCCGCAATTTGATTGGCAATATGATCTGGTAGTAAATGAATTGTTTCGGACACTTAATTAACTATTTTAAAGTGTGTAAAAGTAGTAAATTTGCGTCTTAATAACGAACCTTATGCAGAGAACAGCGGACATCCAAAAATTAAGCCATAAATACCTTCCAACCGACTTCGTAATAACAGATTGGGCTAGTTTGGAGCCTTTTTTCAAAGAATTAAATGACAGACCGATCCCATCTGTAGAAGCATTAGAGGCATGGTTGACAGATTTGAGTGAATTGGAAGCATGTATTAGTGAAGATGCTTGCTGGAGACAAATCAAAATGACCTGTGATACTACAGATAAAAGTTTAGAAGATGCCTTTACTTTTTTCTGTATGGAAATTCAACCCAAGATACAGCCCTATGCGGACGCATTGAATAAGAAATTGATTCAATCTCCTTTTACTGCTAAATTAGATCAAGGTAAATACCATACTTATCTAAGATCAGTTCAAAAAAGTATTGAATTATTTAGGACCGAAAACATTCCTATTCAAGCTGAGTTAAATGTTTTACAACAACAATATGGCGTCATTGCAGGCAAGATGACCATCGAAGTGGGCGGTAAAGAATATACTTTACAACAAGCTGCGCAATTTTTAGAAAACGAAGACCGTGCATTTAGAGAGGAAGTCTATCGAAAAATTCAGACAAGAAGACTACAAGACCAGGAAGCGATGCACGACTTGTTTACAAGTTTAATACAAAAAAGACATCAAGTGGCTTTGAATGCTGGGTTTGAAAATTATCGTGATTATAAATTCGCAGAACTAGGACGTTTTGATTACACCAAAGAAGATTGTTTCCAATTTCATGATGCAGTTAAGTTACATGTGATGCCTTTGATCGAAAAAATTTATACACGAAAAAAAGAAAAACTAGGTGTAGATGCTTTGAAGCCTTGGGATCTTGAAGCAGAACCTGCTGGCACCAAGCCTTTGCGTCCATTTACCGATGGGAAAGATTTATATGAAAAATCCGTTGCTTGCTTTGAACAGATTGATCCTTTTTTTGCAGACTGCTTAAGAAAAATGAATGAGCTTAAACATTTTGATCTTGAGAGTAGAAAAGGTAAAGCACCAGGCGGATATAATTGCCCATTAGCAGAATCAGGTGCGCCATTTATTTTTATGAATGCTGCTGGACAGATGAGCGATGTTACGACCATGGTACATGAGGGTGGACATGCAGTACATTCTTTTTTAGCACATCCATTATCCTTGAGTGCATTCAAAGAGTATCCAATGGAAATTGCAGAAGTGGCAAGTATGGCCATGGAATTGTTTAGTATGCAGCATTGGCAACCGTTTTTTGAAAATGAATCGGATTTAAATAGAGCGATTGAGCATCAGTTAGAAAGAACGATTACTATTTTCCCATGGATTGCCATTATCGATAAATTCCAACATTGGGTGTATACAAATCCAACACATACGATTGAACAAAGAACTAATGAATGGCAGAATATTGTAAAAGAATTTTCGTCCAAGACCTTGAATCAGTCTGGTTTAAAAGAATTTAGAGCAATAGGATGGCAAAGACAATTACATTTATTTGAAGTGCCATTTTATTATATTGAATACGGTATTGCACAATTGGGTGCGATAGGTATGTGGATGCAGTACCAAAAAAATCCTAAAGAAGCTTTAGAAAATTATATGAATGCTTTAGCTTTAGGTGGTACAAAGACTTTACCTGAATTGTATCAAACTGCTGGTTTGGAATTTAATTTTTCACCAGCATATGTTAAAAATTTAATGGAATTCACTAATCAAGAACTTGAAAAATTATATCACTAAATTTAAAAAATGAATACCATGAAAAAAATTAGTACCGTAATTTTGTTGTGCATTTTCTCCTTTGTTGTTGTAGCACAAAAACCTAGCACTGCACCTACCGGAAAATCAGATCCTGTGATGCCTATTTATTTAGTGGATGGCGTGGAAACGCCTTATGCTAAAGTAGTTAAAATTAACACGGCTTTGATTGCTTCAATGGATGTATACAAAGGTCCTGAGGCTATTGCAAAGTTTGGTGCAAAATATAAACACGGCATTGTTTTGGTAAAATTAAAAAAGCCAACAAAAAAATAAATTGCTATGGTAGATGGCATAAAAAAAGACCTCGAAATTTCGAGGT
>RFSD01000054.1 GCA_009924165.1 Chitinophagia bacterium
ATGGCCAATTGATTGGTCATTGTACCACTAGGACAGAACAATCCAGCTTCAAAACCAAACATTTTAGCCGTTTTTTCCTCCAAACTATTGATACTTGGGTCTTCTCCAAACACATCATCTCCAACAGGCGCCGCTTGCATATATGCTAACATGGCTGGGGTAGGCTTGGTAACGGTGTCAGATCTATAATCTATCATTCAACGAAGATAAATCCAGGCGGTCGATAAAAGGTAAAAAAGACCATTTTGGGTATAAATATTTCTAAAATGTGAAATTGAGGGCTATTCTAGGCTTTATTTGTATTATTGCCTCCAAAAACTTAACTTTGCAGACTCCCGCAAGGGATATACTAATTTGGACTTTCCATCGTTATACTTATAAATAAATTCTTTGCATGAGGCAGCTTAAAATTGCTACACAGATTACCAACAGAGATTCTCAAGCGGTTGAAAAATATTTACAGGAGATTTCTAAAATCTCTATGATTAATCCCGAAGAAGAGACCACACTCGCACAACGTATTAAAATGGGTGACCAACGCGCTTTAGATAAGTTGGTTCAGGCCAATTTACGTTTCGTTGTGTCTGTGGCAAAACAGTACCAACACCAAGGATTATCCTTGAGTGATTTAATTAACGAAGGAAATTTAGGTTTGATCAAAGCAGCACAACGTTTTGATGAAACAAAGGGTTTCAAATTCATTTCTTATGCGGTATGGTGGATACGTCAATCTATTTTACAAGCTTTAGCAGAACAAGGTCGTTTGGTTCGTTTACCACAGAACAAAATTGGTACTTACAATAAAGCGAATAAAGCGTATATGGCATTCGAACAAGAACATGAGCGTGAGCCTTCTACGGAGGAACTTGCAGGTATCTTGGAGATGTCAGAAACAGAAATCAATAATATTTTCCAATCTAACACACGTCATACTTCGTTAGATGCCCCAGTGCATGAGGCAGAAGATGTTGCTATGGGTGATTTATTAGAAGGTGGGTCAGATACGGACGAAGATGTGATGAAGGATTCTTTAAGAGAAGAAATCAAAAGAGTCTTGAAATCATTAAGTCCAAGAGAAGCGGAGATAGTAAATGCCTATTTTGGATTAGATGGCGAAAATGGTGTGACCATCGAACAGATTGGTATCAAATATGATTTAACTAAAGAACGTATTAGACAAATTAAAGAACGTGCCATTAAACGTTTGCAAAAAGCAAGATATAGTAATGCATTGAAAGCTTATTTGGGCTAATTAAAAAATGAATAATATGATAATAGCCCCAACGATCTGAAGATTTGTCGGGGCTATTTTTTTAAGCTACTATGTAGCAGCAAAAAAAGGATTATGGAAACAGAAAAAGTAGACATCTTAATTATTGGATCAGGACCAGCTGGTTACACTGCTGCAATTTATGCGGCTAGAGCAAATATGAAACCATTGTTATACCAAGGGATCCAACCTGGTGGACAATTAACCATTACCACAGAAGTTGAAAACTATCCTGGATTTCCTGATGGCATTCAGGGCCCAGAAATGATGGTCAATTTTGAAAAACAAGCTGCAAGAATGGGTACGGATATCCGTTATGGATTAGCCACCAAAGTTGATTTTAGTAGTTACCCGCATAAAGTTTGGATTGATGATGAAAAAATCATCGAAGCGGGTGCAGTGATTATTTCTACTGGTGCAAGTGCCAAATGGTTAGGTATTCCTAGTGAAGAAAGATTAAATGGTTTTGGTGTAAGTGCTTGTGCAGTTTGTGACGGATTTTTCTTTAAAGGAAAAGATGTTGCCATTGTGGGTGCGGGTGATACAGCTGCTGAAGAAGCACATTATTTATCAAAAATGTGTACTACTGTGCACATGATTGTTCGAAAAGATCAAATGCGTGCAAGTAAAGTGATGCAAGATAGAGTGTTAAACACCCCAAATATTGTGGTGCATTTTAATTCCGAAACAGATGAAATTTTGGGTGATAAGAAAGTAGAAGGTGTACGTATTAAAAATAATAAAACCAACATCATGGAAGAAATTCCAGTGAGTGCGTTCTTTGTGGCGATTGGTCATTCTCCAAATAGCGGTATTTTTAAAGACTATTTAAAGATGGATGAAACAGGGTATATTTTAACAGAGCCTGGAACAACCAAAACAAATATTGAAGGAGTGTTTGCTGCTGGAGATGTACAAGATAAAAATTATCGTCAAGCGGTAACAGCCGCTGGTAGTGGATGTATGGCAGCTTTAGATGCAGAACGTTTCTTAACAGCGAAGGGTCATTAATTTAATTTTTACTATGCACATTTATTTAAATGATTTAATTTTCAATGGTTTTCATGGAGTCTATCCTGCTGAAAAAAAAATTGGAAATACATTTAAAGTAGATCTACGTATTCAATTGACTCCTGCTACCAAAACAATCGAAAAATTAGAACAAACCATTGACTATGTGCAAGTGTATGCTTTGATCCAAAAAATCATGTCAGTCCCTACACCATTACTAGAAACGATTGTAACAAATATTGCTGATCAAATTTTAGCAGCGCATCCTATGGCTGAATCTGTTTATGTAAAAATCACCAAACAACAATTGTCTGTGCCTTATTTTGAAGGGACAACTGCCGTTGATATAGAAAGAACGAGGTCAAATTATTCCAAATCAACTTCGTCTATTTAGTTTTAAATTTTCTTATTCTTCCAATGCATCGTCCTGATGTAGAAATAGGAAGGAATCAATAAACTCAACCAATAGATAATCTCACTAAACCATCCATAAGTGATAGGCATTTTGTAATATTCAAGCACTAGATAGTTGTAGATAATGTAGATTATAATGGCTGCAAATTCAATCAGTAAGGTCACTTTAGATTGTCCAGTACCAGTCACAGCACTTAACCAAATGGTTGATGCAGACATTAAAAGGAGTGCCACAGAAACGATTCTTAAAACAGGAATTCCTTCAGTTAAAAAACCTTGACCTTGTCCATAAATGGATAGAAATTCAGCAGCAAATACATTGATCATGATTGCGACAATAAATGCAAAGCCAAAGCTCCAGCGCATAATTTTATGAATTAATTCAATCACTTTCTCTTGTAAATCTTGTCCAATAATATTACTCACCATGGTGGTGGTGGTGGCTGCAAATGCCCAAGTAAAGCAACCAAAAAAGCCAAATATATTACGCATGGCATTGGATACAGCCAAGGATTGTTCTCCTCTATGTTCAATTAAAATATAAAAAAATTCCCAGCTAATAATGCTAATCATATACTGCATCATCAATGGAGAAGATTGCACCAAAATGAGTTTTACATAATCCATTTTGAGTTCAAACTTTTTGAATAAATCAAATCTTGCACCAATTTTTTGATAATGAATTACAAGGTAAATCACAAGCAAGCCCATGATTTCTGCAATGATAGAAGCATAGGCTGCACCATTTAAACCCATTGCTGCAAATCCAAAATGTCCAAAGATCAAACTATAATCAAAAAAGATATTGAATAAGGCTTCAGTGGCTGTTCCAATGATTAAGAATTTACTTTGATTGGTTCCTACTAATAAGGCATTACGCATTTGGTAAATGAATAAAAAGGGGAGGCCCCAAATACGTATTTTAAGAAATTCAATGACGGTATTGGCTCTTTCAGAATCTATTAATAATGCATGAAATATTGTTGGCGCTATAAAGTAGGTAAAACCAATACCAACAATAGATAAGAAAATAGATATAATGACCCCTTGATTAAATAAGACACCAATTTCATCTACACGGTTTTCGCCTGCTCGTCTCGAAATAAGTGCTTGTAATCCATTATTGAGCCCTTGTCCCATCACGCCAAAAATCAAATAATAGACCCCTGTAATGCCACCAATTGCTAAAGCCTGCTTACTTAAAGCACCTAAAAAGACATTGTTGATGATAAAGTTAAACTGAGGTACCAAAATAGCCAATGCAATGGGAATGGAAATAGTCAGTATTTGTTTACTGCTAATATTCACCTGTAAAGATGGGGTCGCTGCTGGTTGACTCATATAATTACAAATCTACAACTAGTTTTAGCAATACATAGCCTCTTTTTTTTGTATCATTGCAGTAGAAATTGAATATGAAAAAAATTGGCATTTACGGTATACAAGAAAGTACAGCAAATAATAAGGTGGAAGACCTTTATTTGATAGTGGACGATCAGTCTATTTGTTTTGTGGTAAAAAACCATATCAATGGTACACATATTGCTATTGAATATTTTGAAAATACCACAGATCAAAATGGTTGGAATCAACTATTAGGTTATTTGCAAAATAATTCAAAACTGATTCAATCTTATTATAGACAAGTTCAATTTGTGATGAATACAAAAAGAACCTTATTAACTAAAAATGTGAGCACAGGGGGAGATGTATTTTACCATAATGAATTTAGTCTTGTTATTGGAACAAAAATGGAAGAAGAATTGCAGTTGCAAAAAATTGGTCAAGATCAAGTTTTGGTATACAGTGTTCCAGATGCATTAAGTACTTTATTATCTAGGTCTTTTCCTACGGGCAAATGGATTCATTATTTAAGTAGTTTGATTTCATCTAATCAAGGGGATGGTGTTTGCATTACTATATTTAACGATTATTTTATTTTGTTAATCATTCAAAATGGGAAACCTCATTTTGTAAATTATTTTAATAAAAGTGGAGTTGACCAAAATCAATACTTGGTTTTGAACGCTTGTATTCAAGCAAATATCCAACCAAAGGATACAAATTTAAATGTAATAGGGTATAGTGCAGATAGGGATTTATGGTTGGAAGCGTTGGCTAGTTATTTTGCAGGTGCACATATGCAACAGGTGCCAGATGAAGGTATTGGAGCTACCTTAAATACGGATTATCCAAACCATCATTACGCGCCCTATTTTATCTTTTAAGTTTTTCACATGAGAATTATTTCAGGAAAATTTGGAGGCAGAAGGATTCATCCTCCTAGCAATATGCCACATACAAGACCCACAACGGATATAGCTAAAGAGGGACTTTTTAATATTTTACATAATAGAGTAGCCATTGACGGTGCCCTTACTTTGGACTTATTTGGAGGGACTGGTTGTATCAGTTACGAATTGGCATCTAGAGGTGCCGAACAATTAACTATTGTAGAGAAAGATAAAACAATGCTTGACTTCATTAAAAAGAATATTGATTTTTTGAAGATCGAAAATACCATCACTATACAAATGGATGTGTTTCAGTTTTTAGCTACCTGTAATCAACAATATGATATCATTTTTGCAGGCCCACCTTATGCTTTAAATTCCATTGATGACCTTCCTAGAATTATTGTTGAAAAGAAATTGATCAGCCCTAAAGGATATTTTATTTTAGAACATACACCAAGGAATGACTATAAAACATTTGAAGGTTATAGTTTCCAGAGAAATTATGGAGCCACCATTTTTAGTTTTTTTGAATGCATATAACAAAGGCCGAAGCGCGTAACATATTATCCAAAAAAAGAGCTGCATTGACTGAGTCAGCATGCATGAAGATGGATGACCTATTGCTCATTCAATTACAACGCATCGATTGGTCAACGACATCCATTCTTGCTAGTTTTTATCCATTAGCAAATAAGAAAGAGCCTAATACTTTGTTATTCGAAAAATACATTAAGACCTTGTATCCGTTTATAAGATTCTGTTATCCAATTATTGATAACAAATTACATCAAATGGATTTTTATTTTGAAACCGAAACTTTACAGTTAAATGCATATGGTATACAAGAACCTTTACCATTGAATCAAGTTCCTCCAACATATATCGATACCATATTGGTTCCATTATTGGGTTTTGACCAAAAGGGACATCGCGTTGGCTATGGTAAGGGTTATTATGATCGCTACTTTGCAAAAGCCAATAAAGACTTACAAAAAATAGGGGTGTCTTACTTTGAACCAATGGACAATTTCACTGATACCAACGAATTTGACGTACCTTTGTCATGTTGTATCACGCCGTGGAATACCTATGCATTTAAATAATATTTTTTTAAAATCCTTCAGAGTTTTACTCTTACCCTTTGCTATCATCTATGGGTGGATTGTGACATTGCGCAATTGGATGTACGCTAAAAAATATTTAAAGTCCGTGCATTTTAATTTACCCATTATTTGTGTGGGTAATCTTTCTTTAGGTGGCACAGGTAAATCACCCATGGTAGAACATTTGTTATCCATACTTTCTACAGAATATAAAACTGCCACATTAAGTAGGGGCTATAAACGAAAAACCAAAGGGTATGCTTTAGCGACGGATCAATCAACCGCACTAGAAATTGGAGATGAGCCAATGCAATTTCATTTAAAATTTCCAAAAGTTGCCGTGGCGGTAGGAGAGCGACGAATCGAAGCCATTCCTCAATTGATACAAGACATTCCGGATGTTCAAGCTGTCATACTAGATGATGCATTTCAACACCGTGAGATAGATGCCCATTTTAGTATTCTTTTAACTGAATATGATAACCTGTATTGCGATGATTTCTTTTTTCCAACTGGTGATTTACGGGATGAACGAAAGTCTGCAAAACGGGCCAATATCATTGTGGTCACCAAATGTCCTTTGGATATGACAGAAGCTGATAAAGCAGAGGTATTAGAAAAGCTTTATCCAGAACAACATCAATCTGTATTTTTTACAGCAATTGCTTATGAAACACCTTATCATATCTACAACCCATCAGACCAATGGGTATTGACCATGCGAGATGAGGTTTTATTGGTTTGTGGTATCGCTAACCCCATTCCGTTAAAAAATTATTTGCACGAAAACACACACACTTATTATCAATTAAGTTACAGCGACCATCATATTTTCTCTATAGAAGATTTAAATGAAATGCGCAATAAATTTGAACAGATTAATGCAAAGAGTAAGCTCATTCTTACCACCGAAAAAGATGCTGTTAGATTAGTGAAGTATACCAATGAATTAAATGATATGCCATTGTATGTACTTCCCATCAAACCTTTTTTCCTTTTTAATCAAGCAACTGAATTTAATCAATTGGTCTTTGATTTTGTAGCACAATATCATCAACAAACAAATGAACAGTAAAAAAGACAAGAAGAAGTCAAAAACAACTACAAAGCAGACTCATTTAACGACAACGTATAAAGGGGTTTTAGATATTGCCAAATCAGGCATGGGTTTTATTATCGTACAAGGTTTAGAGCAAGACATTCTAGTATTCCCAACCGATTTCAATACGGCACTTAAAGGAGACGAAGTACGTGTTAAAATCACTAAAATTAGACAGGGATCAGGAAAGAAAGAAGGTAAAGTCGTAGAGATTGTAAAAAGAAAACAAGTTTCTTTTTCAGGTACCATGCAGATCATGCAACACCATGCTTTTTTCTTACCTAATACCATGCATCCAATGCCAGATATTTATATCCCAATGGATAAACTAAAGGGTGCTAAGACGGGCGATAAAGTAATTGTTCAATTGACTAAATGGGAGAATTCAAATAAAAAACCAGAAGGAGAAGTTCTAGAAATATTTACACCAGAGAAAGAGAATGATATGGCCATGAAATCCATCGTGGCAGAATCAGGATTTCCATTGGTATTTGATGGAGAGGTATTGGCTTTTGCTAAAACACTCTCTGATAAAATCACCTCCGAAGAAATTGCAAAACGAAAAGACTATCGTAAAATCTTGACATTCACCATTGATCCTGTGGACGCGAAGGATTTTGATGACGCTATTTCTTTCCAATATTTAGACAATGGGCATATCGAAATTGGAGTGCATATTGCCGACGTAAGTCATTTTGTGCAACCAGGCACTGCAGTGGATAAAGCTGCATACGAAAGAGCTACATCGGTGTATCTACCAGATCGTGTATATCCAATGTTGCCAGAAAGAATCTCTAATGAATTATGTTCTTTAAGACCTAAGGAAGAAAAATTAACATTCTCGGCTACATTTGAAATTGATGCTTCAGGTAAAATTGTGCATACATGGTATGGCAAAACAGTCATCTTTTCTGACCGCCGATTTACTTATGAGGATGTACAAGAAATTATTGAAACAAAAGAAGGTGACCACAAAGAAGTCATTTTATGGTTGTATGATTATACCCAAAATTTGAGGAAAAAACGTTTCGAAAATGGGGCGATTAATTTCTCCTCACAGGAAGTTCGTTTTACTTTAGATGCCAATGGGAAACCAACTGGAATCACTGTAAAAGAGAGTAAAGCCTCGCATCAATTGATCGAAGAATTGATGTTAAAAGCCAATCAATTGATTGCAGAAAAAATGGGTACAGTGAAAGTAAAAAAAGAAGTTTTGCCTTTCCCTTATCGTGTGCATGACCAACCGAATGAAGACAAATTAAATCCTTTTGTGGTCTTTGCTAAAAAACATGGATATCCTTTTAATATTGATTCTCCAGACCATATCGCACATAGCTTTAATAATTTAATGTTGGCATCCAAAGGCAAACCAGAACAACATGTACTAGAACAATTGGGTATCCGCACCATGGCAAAAGCAGTCTACACTACCAACAATATTGGCCACTATGGTTTAGGATTTGAGCACTACTGTCATTTCACTTCTCCAATACGTCGTTATCCAGATGTGCTTGTTCATCGTATTGTGCAAAGTGTCTTAATGGGCAATGCCATGAATGACGAAGGATTAGAAGAAAAATGTGCACATTGTAGTATGCGCGAAAGAGCTGCGATGGAAGCAGAGCGTGCAGCCAATAAATACAAGCAAGTTGAGTTTATGCGTGATTATTTGGGACATAGTTTCGAAGGGATCATCAGTGGGGTGGCTAGTTTCGGCTTCTTTGTAGAAACAGTGGAGCATAAGTGCGAGGGCTTGGTGACGATTGCTAGCTTGTCTAAGTTTGATGACTTTAAATTGATAGAAGCGGATTATGCTTTAGTGGGTTCAAGGTCAGGTAGAAAATTTAATATGGGAGACAAAGTCATTGTCAAAGTAGTTGCTGCAAATTTAGACAAACGTCAATTAGATTTTGAATGGGAAGTCAATGGAATGCTGAATAAATAAGGATAGAAAAAATTTAAAAACTAGTTAAGGTTTCCTCAAAAACAATACCCTCTTCCGCTAAACTTTTTAATATTGGTTGATAAATTCTTGCGTCAATAGGAATATGTAAACCTGTCATTTGAATTTCGCCTTTTAAATAGGCACATACACCCATCGCTAATGGTAAGCCCACTGTGGTAGCCATGGCTGTGTTGATTGCGTCTTCACCAGTTAATACCATACTGCTATCTAATTTAAATTGACGTGTTCCAATGCTGTATTCAATCTCATGCAACATCACTACTAAATCCTTGTCTGTTGTTTTGAGTTTCCATTTAATTTCTAATAGCCATTGCAAAATACTTGCATTGGTATTAAATTGAGTGGGAATGATTGTAGAATCATACAATCCTATGAATTCAAGTTGATTTTTAATAACTGGATCTTGCGTGAATTTTATCAAAATTTGTTCCAATCCATTTTGTTGAATATGCGTCTCAAACCAATTTTGAACAGTTGTATTTGGTGCTAGATTAATGACTTTTTCATCGGTTAAATGAAGTTGCACAATGGCATTCCAACCAGTACAAAATGCAGGATAGCGAAGGGTAGTGCGCACAAAATCTTGCACTCCATGTAAATGGTAAGTGTCAATATAGGATAATGAATTTCTATTTGGATAATAGGCCAAGTGACCTATTCCTGACAAGTTCACCATGGGTGTCTGATCAAAAATTCTTGTATAATTTTTTGTAACAGTTGCGCCATCTTCAAGATAAATCGCTCCAGCTTTTCCCGCTAAAATGATATTTTTTGGGTTCCAACTTATTTTATAATGCCAAGGATTGTCATCACTTTCTGGAGCCACCAATCCGCCACAATGCGATTTAAAGCTGGTTATTTTGCCTCCTTTTTCGTGGATCTTATCTATGATAGCCATCGCGCTCATATGGTCAATTCCGGGATCTAAACCCATCTCACATAGGAATAAAAGCTGTTTAGACTCTATTTCTTCAGCAATCGAGCGCATATTATCGTCCACATAGGAGGCAGTAAACAATGGTTTCCTAAATGTTAAACAATCCTTCGCTACTAAAAAATGCAGTTGCGCAGGCATCATGGATACCACTATATCCGCTTTTTGAACCAAATTTTGACGATCTAATTCATTTTCTATGTCAATACCAAGGGCTGTTCCATTGGGGGCATTATTCCATTTATATTTAGCAACTGCTTCATCACCGTCTGCTAAAAGGATAAACCAATCATTTTCGACCGCTTTTTGTTGCAAATATTGGATTAAAACTGTGGCAGATTTGCCAGCTCCAATAATGAGAATTGTTTGGCTCATTTTTGAATGTATAAGTGGTTAAAAATGTATGGGTTAAAGTTAGTATTTATTACCAAAAACTGTGGATAAAATTGTGTAAATTAATACTGATTTTAAGCATAAAAAAGGGGTCAAAAAGGTATCTTCGTAAAGGTGATTATCCAAGCCCTTTTTGGGTTTAGGAAATTGACTATAAGAAACAAAAAATATGGAAGATAATTTAGGTGGAAATTTAGGTCTAGAACAGACCCAAGACAATGATCGTGTGATCAGAGTGAACATTGAGGAGCAAATGAAAACCTCCTATATTGACTACTCAATGTCTGTCATTGTAGGTCGTGCTTTACCTGATGTGCGTGATGGTTTTAAACCAGTTCATCGTCGTGTCTTATTTGCCATGCACGAGTTAGGTAACAATAGCAATAAAGCGTATAAAAAATCTGCTCGTATAGTTGGAGAAGTGATGGGTAAATTTCATCCACACGGTGATACTGCAATTTATGACACTTTAGTGCGTATGGCACAGGAGTGGACGATGCGTTACAAATTGGTGGATGGACAGGGTAATTTCGGTAACCAAGATGGTGATCCACCAGCTGCTATGCGTTATACAGAAGCGCGTTTACAAAAGATTTCCGAAGCCATGTTGGACGATTTGGAGAAAGATACA
>RFSD01000055.1 GCA_009924165.1 Chitinophagia bacterium
GCCAAATCCCATATTAAATCTTGGGTTGTTCCAATAACCAAAATCGTCGATGGTTGACCAACGGTTTCTATTCGCCACTTTTAATCTTAAAAAGCGGTCGTCTTGGTAGTTTTGATAATCTTGGTATTCGGCTTCTTCAGAAGCTTCTGCATCGGCTGAATTATTTCTAGGGTTTGTTTTTGTAATTGATTCGGCCTCTTTAGAAGGCGTGAAATATAGATCGTCTGTTGCTGCTGTTGTAGTTTGTTGCAAGCTTGTACAGCTGGT
This sequence comes from Chitinophagia bacterium, assembly GCA_009924165.1. Lineage (GTDB taxonomy): Bacteria > Bacteroidota > Bacteroidia > Chitinophagales > Chitinophagaceae > Sediminibacterium. The sequence goes on from RFSD01000055.1 coordinate 268, forward strand.
TAAGAAAAAACTACTAGCCATTAAAAGAACGATGGCGTTGAACCCAATGAGGGATTGGTTGTGTTGCTTTTTCATGTTGTTCATTTTTTGGTTTTAATATGCCCCTTATTTAGCATACATTTGACATCATAAAGGTAACAAAGTTTAAAACATAGAACGTTATTCAAAGCGGTTTTGTTACAATATAAAATGTTAAGAATTTTAAGACAATGGCAAAGGAATTAACAACAAGAGCACAGGACTATTCACAGTGGTACAATGACCTCGTTTTAAAAGGGTCACTTGCAGATTATAGTGCGGTAAGGGGCTGTATGGTAATTAAACCTTATGGTTATGCTTTATGGGAAAATATGCAATCAACATTAGACAAAATGTTCAAGGATACAGGACATGAAAATGCCTATTTCCCTTTGTTTGTTCCAAAGTCATTATTTGAGGCAGAGGAAAAAAACGCAGAAGGTTTTGCAAAAGAGTGTGCGATTGTAACACATTATCGATTAAAAACGGATCCAAACAATAAAGGCAAGTTAATGGTAGATCCAGAAGCGAAGCTAGAAGAGGAATTGATTGTTCGTCCTACTAGTGAAGCAATTATTTGGAATACCTATAAAACCTGGATTCAATCGTATCGTGATTTACCAATTTTGGTGAACCAATGGGCCAATGTGGTAAGATGGGAAATGAGGACAAGATTATTTTTAAGAACGGCAGAATTTTTATGGCAGGAAGGACATACTGCACATGCCACTAAGGAAGAGGCGATGGAAGAAACTGTAAAAATGCTAGATGTCTATGCAGACTTTGCAGAAAATTGGATGGCCATGCCAGTGATTAAAGGTGTTAAAACGCCTAATGAAAGATTCGCAGGTGCAGAAGATACTTATTGCATTGAGGCTTTGATGCAAGATGGTAAAGCATTACAAGCAGGCACTTCGCATTTCTTAGGACAAAACTTTGCAAAAGCATTTGATGTAAAATTTAGTGATAAGAATAACACTTTAGATTATGTATGGGCTACCTCTTGGGGTGTGAGTACCAGATTAATTGGTGGCTTGGTCATGACACATAGTGACGACGAAGGGTTGGTTTTACCTCCACGTATTGCACCATTACAAGTGGTGATTGTACCAATTTATAAAGGAGAAGAACAGAAAGCTTTATTGGATGAAAAAGTACATGCGATGGTGGCCTCATTTAAAGCCGCTGGTATTCGTGTAAAATATGATGATACCGATAACCAAAGACCAGGCTGGAAATTTGCTGAATACGAATTAAAAGGCGTGCCTGTTAGAATCGCTGTCGGTCCGCGTGATTTGGAAAATAATCAAGTAGAAATTGCACGTCGCGATACCAAAGAAAAAACAACGGTGTCGATGGATGGCATTACTCAAACAGTATCACAATTGTTATTGGATATCCAATCAAATTTATTCAATCGTGCTAAAAAATATAGAGACGAACATATTACAAAAGTAGATAGCTGGGATGATTTTATTGCAACACTAGATAAAAAGGCGGGATTTGTATTGGCACATTGGGATGGCACACCAGAAACCGAAGATAAAATTAAGGAGATGACCAAGGCAACAATTCGTTGTATTCCTTTGAACAATGAACAAGAAGCAGGTACATGTATTTTAACAGGAAAACCTTCTGTGCAAAGGGTTTTATTTGCACGTGCTTACTAGTATTTAAGTTACAAGTAACATGAAGCAGAAGCCCATTCCTCCAGCACTCACCCCTTTTTTAGAAGGCAAGGTTTTGTTGATTGATAAGCCATTGAATTGGACTTCTTTTGACATGGTCAAAAAAGTGAGGTGGTTAACAAAAATCATGAAAGTAGGACATGCGGGCACACTCGATCCCTTAGCAACTGGTTTGTTGATTATTTGTACAGGCAAGTTTACAAAACAAATCAATGAATTTATGGGCATGCAAAAAGAATACACAGGTAGCTTAGTACTTGGTGCCACAACTGCTTCCTATGATTTAGAACAAGAGCCTGAGCATTTTAAACCGATAGATACGATTACACCATTGGCAATACAAGAAGCTACAAAGCAGTTTATCGGTACTATTTTACAAATGCCTCCTCAACATTCTGCAATTAAAAAAGATGGTAAGCGATTGTATGAGTCTGCACGCCAAGGGATCGAAGTAAAAGTAGACCCAAGACAAGTCACCATTGAACAATTTGAGATCACAAAAATAGATTTACCTAATATTGAATTCAGGGTCCTATGTTCAACAGGCACTTATATAAGAAGCTTGGTGCATGATTTTGGGCAAGCACTTGGCGTGGGTGCTTATATGAGTGGTTTAAGAAGAACAAAAATTGGCAAATTCAATGTGGAAGATGCCATGCAGTGGGAGGCACTAGAAAAAGAAATCAATACTTTGTTAGAAGGGTAATCCAATTCCAAATTGCCACGCATAATTATTTACTCTAAGGCCATTGGCCTTTATTTCTGACCATTTTAAGTCACTCAAGTTTAACCAGCCATTATTGTTGATTCGAGTTGGATCTTTCATCTTCAAGGCAAAGTCGATTCTGATAATAAAATAATCAAAGTCCATGCGTAATCCACTTCCAACTGCGATCGCAAGATCTTTATACAATCGATCTAATTTAAATCCTGCTTTAAGGTCGTTTCCCAAATCTCTCGTATTCCATATATTACCCATATCCGTAAAAAGAGCAGAACCAATTTTGTAGGATCCAATTTGTAATAAAGTAAAACGGTATTCAAAATTGGCTTCTAATTGAAGGTCTCCAAAGCGGTCAAAATTTTGACTTGAAGCACTGGTATCATAAAATGTAGAGCTACCTAAACCAAGTTGTCTCAAACCCCAAGCACGCATACTATACGGACCACCTGCTGTAAATTGTTTGAAGAAGGGTAATTGACCACTCAACCTTGCATTATTACTATAATTATTTCCCCAGCCACCCATCAATCTCCAAGCGATCTCAGAATGATCATACTTATAGGTAGATCTGTATTCTGCTTCTAATTTCAAATAACGATAAAAGTTATTATACAGCTTTTCTGAAATGCCAAATATTCCCCCAGCTTCTTCTATGCCTAGTCTTAAATATTGTTGTTGGCGAGGATGTTTTAATGAAGCCCCAATATTGGTATAACTTAAGGTTTGACTAGCGATATTGCCCTCGTTAAATGAAGACCTTAAAAATGGATTTTTAATCAATAAGCTATCTAGTTTAGAAAACTTATTTAATCGGTATAGTTCTATATTCAATGGGGTATAGCTGATCACTTGTTGCTTACCATTTTTATTTTTTTTCCACTCATATCCCCAATTGGTGGTAAATGATTTTAATTGATAGAAGTCCAAACGATCCATATAAGCACCATATAAAGAGAAATTTGTTTTCACATTTTGATTTGCCTTTGCTTCTTTTTTTACAAATGGGATAATTAAATTAGGGAAGCTATAAGTTTGACCAACATTCATTAGTAAGGTCTGAGTGAGATTACTTCCGCTGTTTAAATTCAATTCCACTCCAAGTCTTAGGCTTGTAATACCTGGAATTGCCTTTCGTTGAACGTTCTTGTCTTTGTATGTTAGGTTGGTAGATAAGCCTAATAAATTACCAGATCCTAATTGCGCCGTATTTCTGCTTCCTTCAATATCAAAGTTGACACTTCTTCTGGAATAAGGCACTAAAAAATAATGTAAATAAACACTATCATTTACAAGCGTCGTTCTTCCATCTACCTGTTGCCATGCACCAAGACTACTAATATTATTGAGTGTTTGGTAGTAACTTGTTTCATTAAAAAGACTTCCATTTTGAATGAAGGCTTGTTCTTTAAAAATAGAAGTTTTGAATTTTGGTAAGGTATAAAGATGAACAAGATTAGAAAGCGTATCTCTATTCAATGGCGCTTTTGTAAGAATACTGTCTGGGTTTGACAATACCGCTACATCGCTATAAAATAGTTGTTGACCAATAGTATATTGTTTTGTGGTTTCTTTTGATAGGTTTCTTAATTGAATACTTACTTTCCAACTTGGATTTTGATCATTCTTTGCATTTGCTTCTGCAACCTGTGTAATTTGACTGAGTGGATCAAGTTGCAATACCATCAATGATGCGTCGATGGTATCTACTTCTGCAAATATTTTTTCTTTTGTAAAATTATAAAATCCATTTGCTCTAAATAATCCAACCAATCTATCTAATTCGTTATTTATGCCTTCGTCAGAAAATGCTTGTCCTTTTTTTAAGAAACTAGCTTCTTTATTTTTTAATGCAATCGATTGTAAAATTGGGTCTGATAACTGAAAGGTGACGGTATCTATTATTGTTTTTTTATTGAGCGCAACTTGCATTGTCACCGTTGTCCTCCACTCATTTTTGACGGTATCAGTGGTGATAATAGGGGTCAAGACAGGGTGATAATATCCTTCAGACGCCAAAAAATTGGACATATATTGCATAGTCCTAGTCATCCTTTCGGGCTGGTAGCTTTTAGGATTGATGATGGTATTAAAAATACCATACTGTCGAATGGTACGCACTTTTATACTGTCATCCCAATAATTATCCAATGCAATAGATAGGGTTTTTGCTTGTTGCTTTGATGCAGCGTCTTGAACAATGATTTTGTTTTTGTAAATAAACTCAGTTTCCTTGGGATAATTGTGTACAATCGCCATTTTCAAATCTGTGCAGCCATTTAACAAAAATAAAAGGCTGAATAGACTCAAACTTGAAGAGAATCGAATAATTTTAGCTTTCCCTAAAGGCATGCGCATGATCAATAAGAATGAGCTCAAATATATCCAATCTTTCGCCCATAAAAAACATTGGGCAGAAGAATCTGTTTTTATCATCGAAGGACCAAAGATGATGGAAGAGCTGATGGCATCCAATTTCGTCATTAGACAAGCATATGCCACCAAGGAGTGGGTCAAAACGCAACCATATAAGCCGCATTATGTGACTGAGGTTGCCGATTTTGAATTAGATAAATTAACCCAATTACAAAAGGCCAATCAAGTCATCGCATTGGTTGAGAAAAAACAAATAAAAGGCCCCATACAATTAAAGTGCAAAATGACCTTATGCTTAGATGGAATTCAAGATCCTGGAAATTTAGGCACTATCATTAGAACGGCTGATTGGTTTGGTTTAGATCAAATTGTGGTCAGTGCAGATACTGCAAGTTGCTATAATCCAAAAGTGGTGCAAAGCACCATGGGCAGTATTTTAAGAGTGGATGTCATTGTTGCGGATTTACCTGAATTTATACAATCCTCCAAAATGCCTATTTACGGTGCGGTGCTCGAAGGGAAGTCTATACAATCAACAACATTGGCCAAGGAAGGTATATTGGTGATAGGTAATGAATCAAAAGGGATTCGAACACCCATCTTATCTTTGATCACAGATCCAATCACAATTCCAAAATATGGACATGCAGAATCCTTAAATGCTGCTGTAGCAACTGGGATTATCTTAGCCAACTGGCAACATTAATCGAATCTAATTGCTATAGCTGGACTGATTTTTTTGATCCAAATAGTTGGTAATAGAAAAGATAAATAACAGATGATTACTGTTCCAACAATTACTCCAATGACTTGCAGTGGTTGAATCTGGATAGGAAGCACATCAATTAAATAAGCAGACTCGTCTAAATGTATCCACTGAAATTTTAATTGTAGGACAGAAAGGCCAAGTCCAATCAAAACGCCCAGTCCGATACCTGCACATGCAATAAAACTTGCTTGGTATAAAAATACTTTTTGGATCATGGCATGGGATGCCCCCATTGCATTTAAACTGCCTACCATAGGAACGCGCTCTAATAATAAAATTAACAAACAAGTGATGAGATTCACAACAGCTATGAATAGCATGATGATAATCGTAATATTTCTATTGATACTTTGAACTTGTATCCAATCAAAAAGTTGAGGATACAGGTCAGCGCTTGCACTGGCAACCCAATTTTCTGGCAGGATGGATTGAATGTCTATTTGCGTTTGGGCAATTGTGCTTAAGGCATTGACATTTATTTGATAGCCAGTAATTGCAGTAGGCGCTTGTATTAATTGCTGCAATAAATGAATATCTACAAATACATTTTTAAGGTCGTAAGCTTCGATACCAGAATGAAATAAACCTACCACCTTTAATTTTCTTTCTTGTACTTGATTATTTTGAAAAAAATAAAGCCTTACTTGATCTCCAATGAGAATATGTAATTTAGAAGCTATATTTTTTGAAAGCACAATTTCTTTACTAGGAGATGGTCCAGCACTTTGAATGGTCCTACCTTGAATCAAATTGGGAATACTAGAAAAATCAGCAATCCCTTTTGCATTGAGTCCTTCAATCTCGATATCCTTGGCAAGCACCATGGTTTGGTTCAAAAACGCCGAGCTGGATTGAATATTTGGAATGGACTTTATTTGATTTGCAACTTGAGCATCATCATTTAGGTTAGCCCCATTGACCGAACTAATTTGAATATGTCCCCAGAAGGAAAATAATTTATTACTTACTGTTGACTGAAAGCCATTGACAATGGAAAAAGTGAGTAAAATTGCAGCTACGCTAATAGCAGTTGCCGCGATAGATAGTCTTACTATAAATCGGGTATAGTTTTTTTGTTTGTGAAAACTTATTCTTTTGGCTATTTCAAATGCAGTGTTCAACTGTTAATTTTAATCAAAACTAGTTTTTTATCTTTATAATTAGCGCATTCAACTTAGTTTCGTAGTTGTAAACAATAGGTATGAAAAATTGGATGATTCTAATTTGCTTGTATTTTTTGACTTCGCCATTATTAGCGCAGATGGATCGAATAATGGATGCCAATATTCAAACCGTCTTGATATTTCCTAAAGGGAAGCCATTGGCTTTGCCGGTTATTGGACTCAATACCCAGGATGAATTATTGATTCAGTTTGACGACCTCTCTGCTAAATACAAGCAATTTTATTTTACGATTGAACTAATGGATATCAATTGGCAGCCTGTTGCACTCAATCCATTTGATTATACAAGAGGACTCACACAAAATAATATCAGGGAGTATACTGTTTCTTCTATCGCACAACAAGCTTATTTTCACTATAGTTTTACTTTCCCAACAACATCTTGCAGACCCACTAAGTCAGGTAATTATTTGATGAAAGTGTTTAGACAGGGCAGGTCCAATGAGCTTGTTTTTACAAAACGATTTTATGTAACTGAACAGGAAGTGCCAATCACAGCAAGTATTCAAGAGCCTTTTGATGAAACCATTTCAAAATCACATCAAAAAATACAAGTTCAATTAGATGTAAAAAAAATCCAACTACTTCAGCCAGAACTATTACATGTTGCTGTCCTACAAAATACTAGGTATAATGATATCTTGATTTCAAATGCGCCTAGTTTTATAAGAGGGAATCAAATGGAATACAATGCAGACAGGGATTTTGTTTTTCCTGCAGGTAAGGAATCTAGGTGGTTAGATTTGCAAAATCTAAGGTTCAAAACAGACCGAATTGCTGCCATACAACAACTAGGCTATGGGTCTAGGATTATTTTAAAGTCAGACCAGTCGAGGGCGTCCCTGCCATATTTTACATTTAGAGACTTGAATGGTCAATATATAATTAGTAATACTGAAATGATTCGTTCAGAGGATCAGAATGACTATGCCCAAGTCTTGTTTAGCTATCTTCCAAAAAATGGGGTAGCATTTGAAGGGAAATCAATGTATCTAGCTGGAGCCCTAACAGGTAATATCTTAGATACCAATGCCCGTATGCAATGGAATAGCTCAAGTAAACAATATGAAAAATGGTTGAATTTAAAACAGGGTTATTATAGTTACAATTATATTTTAAGGGATGATCAATCACCCAATCCAATGCATGATTTTATGTGGACGGAGGGAGATCATTGGGAGACCGAAAATAGCTATACCATTTTTATTTATTACAGGGCTCCAGGGAGTAGGTATGATCAAATTATTGGGTATTCCAGCCTGAATTCAATTCAAAATTGGTAGGAAAACCAATCTGTTTTTACTACCTTCGCACCGGCAGGTCTTACACGACCAGCTCCTGCTGAACCTCCCCAGGGTAGGAATACAGCAAGGATAGGCGGTTGAGCGGTGCGATGTGAGTAGCCTGCCACTTTTTTATATTTTTTATATGATAAAGTGGCATTATTTTTATAACTATAAACTTACCATATGAAATTTTTTATTGACACAGGCAATTTGGCACAAATTAAAGAAGCCAATGATTTAGGCATCTTAGATGGTGTAACCACCAATCCTTCCTTAATGGCTCAAGTGGGCGTAAAGGGAGAAGAAGCTATTGCTGCACATTATAAAGCCATCTGTGAATTAGTAGAAGGTGATATTAGTGCAGAAGTCTTGTCAACAGATTTTGCTACCATGGTAGAAGAAGGTAAAAAACTAGCTGCCATTCATAAAAATATTGTGGTGAAAGTACCGATGATTAAAGACGGTATCAAAGCCATCAAATGGTTTACAGACAATGGTATTCGTACTAATTGTACATTGATTTTCTCTGCGGGTCAGGCAATTTTAGCTGCAAAAGCGGGCGCAACTTATGTATCTCCATTCATTGGAAGAATCGATGATAGTTCTTGGGATGGGATGGAACTAATTAGTCAAATTCGTCATATTTATGATGTGCAAGGTTTCCAAACTCAAATATTAGCGGCATCTATTCGTAACGCTTTACATATTGTAAAAGCGGCCGAAGCTGGAGCAGATGTTTGTACTTGTCCATTAGATTCAATCTTAGGTTTGTTAAAACATCCACTTACAGATATCGGATTGGCTAAGTTCTTGGAAGACGCAAAAAAGATGTAACTATTATTTATTCGATTAAAGTTTATTATAAGCTATTTTTATAATAGGTTTGTGGTATATGTACACCACACTTGCATTTGCAATCACCTTATTGGGTGTATTTTCAATCTTTGAGCTTTTAAAAGGTAATCAAAAAATTAGCTTATTAAAGTTTCATTTCATTGCCAGGTTAATTTTATTATCGGCAGGCAGCTTTTTTGATTATTTTGAACTTAATGGTAATGAGATTCCTTATTATCGAGAAATATTTAAGTTAATCACTACAGTATTGTTTGTCAATATGCTTTTTTTGATAGTTGTAAAAAAATTACCCAGATTAGTTATTGGGCTAGAAATATTTTTTTCACTCTACTTTATCATACAGTTTGCCAATGGTTTCCAATTGCCATTTATAAAAGATGGGATACTTCAAAATAGACCTACTTTACATCAATTTATTTTTATCTGTATTTACCTTTTTCTTAGTTTATCCGCAATTATTTATAACGTTTTTCAATTAAGCACAAGTAATAATTTTAGAACAAATTTATATGAATCAAAAATTAAACGATGGGTGCTTGGTTATATGATATGTCTAATAGTTTTATTTTTCATCAATATTTTACATATTACTTCCTTAGGTAGAAATTCATTTGTTTTATACAATGACTCTATGGTCACTTCTTTTATTCATAGATTCCTTTTTATACTCTTTATTTTATTTAGGCCAAAATTCTTAGACGATGACAAATATGCTGTGTCTTTTAATCATATGCTTTCTAGAACCAATGGCATAGTATTTAAAGAGTTTGATTTTTTGTTTTATGCGAATCATTATTATTTACAACCAAATGCCAATATGGATGATTTGGCCTTAAAGCTCAATGTCACTAAAAATGAACTATCCATTTTTCTTAAAAATGAAATTGAGGAGAATTTTACTGAACTGTTGAACAAGAATAGAGTAGAGTATTTAATGGAATTACTAAAAGCAAAGAAATACGAGTCTTTTACAATAGAGGCCTTGTCCGAAATGTCCGGTTTTAACAACCGTAGAACCATGTACAATGCATTTAATAAGTACGTTGGACAAACTCCAACTGAATTCATACAAAGCCTTAAGTAATTGATTATCAATTATTAAATTATTGTGAAAGTTAAATTTCACAATGTGAAAGGTTAAATATACAGTCCTAATTTGGGACTTTTTTTATTTAGAAGCATTTTGCAGGTACACAGAAATTTTTCTAAAGAAATTCTTCTATGTAAAATAAATTATATGCCTAATCATTTTGAATTATTTAATCGTTTTCTCACAATGCACGTTGAAATGTCTGCTGAAGATTTGGCAGTTTTTAATGCAAAATGTGATATAGTTGAATTTTCAAAAGGAGAGATCATTATGAAAGCAGGGGAGCCTCAACAAAACCTCTATTTTATTTCAAAAGGACTTGTAAAAAATTATATAGAAACCGATGCTGGAGAGACCAAAATATACAATTTTAGAACAGAAGGTATGCAAGCAACAGGGTATGCTGCATATAACTATAAAAATAATTTTAAAGCATTGGTAA
>RFSD01000056.1 GCA_009924165.1 Chitinophagia bacterium
TGCGGCATTGGACTTTGCCAATCGCACTGTGCTTTCAAAACCACCACTCGCTAATTCAAAAATAGCATCCGACTCTTTCTCCTTCTCTAAGACGGTATTCGCCAATGCAAAAGAAGTAATATGCGATATATGGCTTACGTAAGCCACATGGATGTCGTGCTTCATTGCATCCATGTATAATATATGCATCCCTAATTGCTCATACACCTGCTCTACCAAAGTCAAAGCATCTTGGTCTATTTGTTCTTTATTACAAATCACAGTTGCTTTTTCCTTAAACGCATCTTGTTGAGCCGCTTCTGGACCACTAAATTCAGTTCCCCACATTGGGTGGGTTGGAACGAATCTTCCTTTTTTTGAATGTACGTTCGCGATTTGTACAATACTTTCCTTAGTAGACCCTACATCAAATACAACCTGTTTGTCGATTAGATTTAAAATAGTTGAAAGCAATTTTTCTGCAATATTGATTGGCGTTGCAATCACAATTAGATCTGAATGCATAATGGCTTCTTCTAAAGTCATTATTTCATCTACAATACCCAATCGCAATGCTTGATCTTGGTGCAACGGATTATTGTCCACTCCAATGACATGCTCCACAAAGCCTTTTTGCTTTAGGGTCATGGCCATCGAGCCACCAATTAATCCAATACCAATCACTGTTAAACGCATGCTTCAATTCTTTTAATTGCTTCACTAAATTTTTCTAAAGACCCACACAAACTCACACGGATATAATTGTTACCAGCAGCACCAAAAATGCCTCCTGGTGTGATAAATACATTGGCTTCGTAAAGTACTTTATCACTTAATGCATAACCGTCTTTGAATGTGGCCGGAATTTTTGCCCAAACAAACATTCCAACTTGTTGTTTTGAATAAGCACATTTTAAAACATCTAATAATTCGAATACTTTTTCGCGACGTGCTGTATATATTTTATTCACGGATTCATACCAATGCTCGTCTAGACTTAATGCTTTTGCAGCAGCTAGTTGGACTGGTAAAAACATACCACTGTCCATATTGGATTTAAACCTAAGTATTTCATTGATTCTGTCTTCGGCAGCAATTAACATGCCGACTCTCCACCCTGCCATGTTTTGGCTTTTACTTAGAGAGTTCAATTCGATCACCACCTCTTTTGCACCTTCTATGGACAATAAACTTTCGGGTTGATTGTTTAAAATAAATGCATAAGGATTGTCATGACAAATCAATATTTGATGCTTCTTCCCAAAGGCAACCAATTGCTCAAAAAGCGCTTTGGTTGGACTTTGTCCTGTTGGCATATGTGGATAGTTCACCCACATCAACTTGACTTTTGATAAATCTGATTTTTCTAAATTTTCAAAGTCAGGCGCCCAACTGTTTTCGGCAGTTAGCTCATAATAAAGCGGAGTGCCACCCGCTAATTTAACTGCACTTGTATAAGTAGGATAACCAGGATTAGGGATTAACACCTGATCTCCTTCATTTAAATAGGTCATGCAGATATGCATGATCCCTTCTTTACTTCCTAATAGTGGTAATATTTCTGTAGCAGGATTGATGCCTTCTACTTTGAAATATTTTTGATACCACGCGGCGATTGCTTCTCTTAAAGCTGGAACGCCTTTATATGATTGGTAGGCATGTTGATTTTCTTTACTTGCTTCTTCTTGCAATGCTTTAACCACATCTGGATGCGGTGGCAAATCAGGACTACCAATACCTAAATTGATAATTTGCTTGCCTGCTTTGTTGAGTTCGTCAACTTCACGCAATTTGGTCGAAAAATAATATTCTCCAATTCCATCCAATCTTTTTGATACCGTCCAATTCATACTTATCCTTTTACAACTTTACCTTTTTTGTACACTCCAAATACTTTAAAACTATTGGTCATGGTTTTTAAATCCACCAATAATTTATCCAATTGTTTTTTTTGCTCAAACTCAATGTCTGCATAAAAACCATATTTGAAAGTACTGCCAGGTATCGGCATACTTTGTAACTTGCTTAAATTAGCTCCACCCTGCGCTATCTTAGCCAATACCTTGGATAAAATACCTTTTGAGTGGTCTGTTTGAAAATAGATAGAGGCTTTATCAGCATCTGCTATTTCTATTTTTTGTTTTGCAGGCACCATGATTAAAAAACGGGTGATATTGTTTTTTAAAGTATGGATATCTGGCGTGATTACATCTAAGTCAAATATTTGCGCAGCCAACTTACTAGCGATTGCTGCAATATGTTTGCTTTTGTGTTGACGCAGATGTTTTGCACTCAAAGCAGTATCTTCTGTCTCCACCAACTTCCATTGATGATTTTCCAAATAATCCAAACATTGAAGAATGGCCATCGGATGACTGTGCACTTCTTTGATGTCTTTCAATTTTACACCAGGATATACCAATAGGTTTTGACTTATTGATAAGTATACTTCGCCAATCACTTGTAATTTGCTTTTTTGTAACAAATTATAGTTGGGAAGGATACTTCCCGCGATGGAGTTTTCCATGGCCATCACAGCACCATCGGATTGTTTTGCATCTTCCCCTATTCGAACCACATCTCTAAATGTGGCACATGGAATCACGTCTACATCTTTGCCAAAAAACTGCCTTGCAGCCACTTGGTGAAAACTACCCTCGTATCCTTGTATCGTCACTTTCTTATGCATCCTTTCAATCTGTTCTTATTCTTGACCCTAGTTATTTAATAAAAAATCCCGGCTTTTTGAGCCGGGATGGTATATTTAGTTATTTCGTTTATGCTTTTACAAATACTACCCGGCTACTTTGGTTAAAGTAGAAATAAAAGAAAAAGTAAAACCAGTTGCTATTTGCTTTCATCGTGGTACAAAGATAGGCTAAAAGTCCCTAAAATAGGCTAAAACAACAAAGTTTTTTACATTTTACTAACAAGTATTCGTACTAAAAAAGGCACAATGTAAAACAAAGTGCCTTTATAATTGATCTCCATACAATGGAGGGCAATAGTTAGATTTTGATGATCTACTACTTTGTAGCAGCAGAATCAGTAGCAGTTGAATCAGTTGCAACAGCAGCAGAATCAACAGCAACAGCAGCTGTATCAACAGTTGCAGCAGCAGAATCAGTTGTAGCTTCAGTAGAAGCACCACCACATGCAGTTAAAGCAGCGATAGCGAAGATTGCGAATACTTTTTTCATTTTTAATGTTTTAAGTTTAGTATAAAAAATACGAGAGCGAAGATAGGTTTTAACGAAACATTCACCAAATATTAACTAATAAATTTCTATATTTTTGAAATAATAGCTCAAATCCATAGTTTTAGGCTTCATAACTACTTCTTTCTGAAGTAAATACGAACTGGCACTCCGGTAAAATTGAAATTCGCCCTCACCTGGTTTTCTAGATAATTTCTGTAAGGCGTCTTTATGTCATCAGGGAAATTGGTGAAAAAGGCAAAACTTGGTACGCGCGTAGGTAATTGCTGTACAAATTTAATTTTGATCACATGCCCCCTTACTACAGGCGCCTGGTATTTCTCAATCGCCTTGAGCATAATATCATTCAACTTAGAAGTAGGGATTTTACGATGCTTGTTCTCGTATACATCCAATGCCATTTCGATGGCTTTGAAAATACGGGTTTTTTCAACCGCCGAGATGAACAAGATTGGCACATCTGTAAAAGGTGCCAGTTTGTCTTTTAGTATTTTCTCATAGTCTCTAGCAGTATTGGTTTCCTTAGGGACTAAATCCCATTTATTCACTAAAAACACAATACCCTTACCCTTTTTTGCAGCAAGGCTAAAGATGCTTAAATCCTGCGCTGTGATACCCTTAACTGCATCTATGACCATTAAACATACATCTGCCTCATCCATTGCTTTAATGGCACGAATCACAGAATAGAACTCTAAATCGTCTTTTTCCTTATTCTTTCTTCTAATTCCAGCAGTATCAATCAAGATAAATTCCTTTTGGAACATATTATAGTGCGTATGGATGGTGTCCCTAGTTGTACCTGCTATATCACTCACAATGGTTCTATCTTGACCAATGAATGCATTCAGTAAGGATGACTTTCCCACGTTTGGTTGTCCTATAATTGCAATTTTAGGCACATTATCTGCAGCTTCCAGTTCCTCGTCAGTTGGTTGAACTTCAGTAATAAAAGTTGTCACTGCGTCCAATAACTCTCCAGTACCACTTCCAGAAATAGAGCTCACAAAATAATTGTGTTCAAAACCCATACTATAAAATTCAGTAGCGTCTAACGCCCTGTTTGAATTGTCCACCTTATTAGCCACTACTAAAACAGGCTTGGTCGTTCTTCTCAACATATCTGCCATGGATGCATCTAAATCGGTCATACCCACAGCGGCATCCACCATAAAAATGATACAATTAGCCTCGTCTATTGCAATACGCACTTGCTTTCTGATTTCTGTCTCAAACATATCACTTGAATCAGGTACAAATCCGCCTGTATCAATCACGTTGAAATTTTTGCCATTCCATTCCGTTACGCCGTATTGACGATCTCTAGTTACACCACTTACATCATCCACAATGGCCTTACGCTCTTCTAATAAGCGATTGAACAGCGTGCTTTTCCCCACATTGGGCCTTCCTACAATAGCGACTGTAAAACTCATAAAACTTAAATTTAATAATCAAATAAACTATATTAAAATATTATATATCAATAACTTAAATTATTTACAAAATCATATTACTGGTATCCGAATTCTTTTAACTTCAACTCATTGTCTCTCCACTTAGGCTTCACTTTAACAAGTAATTCAAGGTAGACCTTCGACCCGATAAACGCTTCAATATCCTTTCTTGCTAAAGTGCCAATCTCTTTAATCAACTTACCCTTCTCTCCAATAATGATTGCCTTTTGAGATACTCTATTGACTACGATATCTGCCTGAATCTTCACTAGAAGGGGTTGTTCCTTAAAGGAGTTAACCAACACAGCGGTATGGTAAGGGATTTCCTCCCCAAATAACTGATAGATCTTTTCCCTAATAATCTCACTCACAAAGAACTTAGTAGGCATATCACTCAAATCCTCCTGGTCATAGAAGGGATGACCACCTTCTGGAATTAACTCCAATATAACTTTCAGTAACCTATCTATATCACTGGTATTCAATGCACTAATAGAAATAATTTTAGAGCAATAGGACTTAGCTTTAAAATAGGCATTTGCCTCCTTTACCCTGCCACCTTCTGCCAAATCTGATTTATTCATCACCACAATACAAGGCACTTTAAGCCTTAATGTAGTAAACATAGCGTCAATTTCGTCAAAATCATCACGCACATCCACCATTAAAAGGCCTAAATCTGCATCTTCTAAGGCCGATTTAACTGCCCCCATCATCTTCTCATGGAGTTTATACTTAGGATCGATGATGCCTGGAGTGTCCGAAAAGATGATTTGATACTCGTCTTGCTTGTTTAAAAAGGCCTTGATTCTATGTCTAGTCGTTTGGACTTTGGAGGACACAATAGCCATCTTTTCACCCATGATGGCGTTCAGTAAAGTGCTTTTACCCGCGTTTGGCTTCCCAAATATGTTTACAAACCCAACTTTCATGTATATCCATTATAAATACAAACTTACGACAAAAAAAATCCGCTCTCGACAGGAATCGGGAGCGGGATTAAATGTTGCGAGGGAAGGGATCGAACCTCCGACCTTCGGGTTATGAGCCCGACGAGCTACCGCTGCTCTACCTCGCGATGTTTGGAGGGCAAAGGTATGGAGGGCAAAGGTAGGTCAATATATCTTCCTAAACAAGTTTATTAGGTAGAATATAGGATTCAAGATAAAATCAATTAGTTCCTATGCTTTACACTTGAAGCCCCTGAGTTATGCATTTCTTTAATTGTTGCGGTGCCTTTATAATCAATACTACTTGCACCAGTTGCATGTGGTTTTAGCATTTCTGATACATTCAACTTAACACTGCTTGCACCAGAAGCATCTACAGAAGCCCCTTTTACTAAATAGTCATACATTTTAACGCTTGAGGCACCTGATACATCCACAATCAAATCATCTCCTCCACCTGTAGCTTCAAAAGCACAAGCACCTGAACCTTTTACAGACAATGCATTGGCTTGTACTGTTCCTTTGAAACTTGAAGCACCAGATAAATCTGCAAGTAAAGTGCCTGCCTTGATGTCTCCCTTCATGTCACTCGCGCCAGAAAGCGTGATCTTTAATTTCTCAGCGCTTAACCCATTCACAATTTTAATATTGGTCGCGCCAGAACCTGTTAAGGAATACAATTCATTGACACTTACATAAGCTTTGATTCTGTAATCTTGATTCCCCCATTTCCACCATTTACTATAATTATCTGCCATTCTAATAATTAAAGTTCCGCCTACTACTTCAGTAATAATTCTATTCTTATACTCTTCAGATGTGGCACTCACGGCTACTTCTGTTTTATTGGACTGACTAATAAATAATTCAATCGCATTGGATACACGGATGGATGTAAAATTGGGCAATTTCCTTAACTGTACATTTTCATCATAAATGATGCCCATTTTGTTTTGAGCATGCAAAGTAAATGCAATAAAAAGACAGGCGAAGAAGACTATTTTTTTCATTTGAAGGGTTATTTTATCATATAACGAAAACCTTAGAATAAAGTTACAGTTGTTCATCTAAAAAAAGCATCTTACTTTTGTATTGTCCTCGGGGTGCTGTCAAAAGCTGAGAAAAACCCGTTGAACCTGAACAGGATAATGCCTGCGAAGGGAAGGTCACCGCAATTTCTGCGCCTCTTCTCATAGCCATTTTTCCTGTTACTAGAATTTTTAAAATTAACAATGAGCTATGAATAAGTTATTGGGCACTTTGGTATCAGTTTTATTTTTTATTCCTTCGATGGCACAAAAGCAAAAACAGATTGTTGCAAAAAAGGATAGTATTAATAAGTTTACAGACAGTATAAGAAGTCTACCTCCACTCGAAATCAAAGCCATTAGATTAAGTGAACAAGCACCCTTTGCTAAAACAAATATCAGCAAAGCACAAATTGCATTGAATAATGTTGGTCAAGACCTTCCATTCTTACTTGAAAATACCCCTTCTGTGGTGGTGCATGCAGATGCCGGCATAGGCGTTGGTTATACAGGTATTAGGATCAGAGGTACAGATGCCACAAGAATCAACTTTACATTAAATGGTATTCCTTATAACGACGCAGAAAGTATGGGTACATTTTTTGTGAATATTCCAGACTTTAGTTCAAGTGCCAATAGTATACAAATTCAAAGAGGGGTGGGTACATCTACCAATGGCGCTGGTGCATTTGGTGCTAGTGTGAATTTAATGACCAATGAATACAATCCAAGCGCCTATTTATCATTACAAAATACAGCTGGATCTTTTAATAGTTTTAAAAACAATATTGTATTTGGATCGGGATTAATTAATAATAAATTCACGATTGATGGAAGAGTTAGTTCAATTAGAAGTGATGGATTTATTGACAGAGCAAGTAGTGATTTAAAAAGTTTTTTTCTGAGTGGTACCTACTGGGGAGACAATTCTTCTTTGAGATTGAATATTTTTAGTGGTAAAGAAAGAACATACCAAGCATGGTATGGCGTACCACAGGAACTATTAGCAACAAATAGAACATTTAATCCAGCAGGAACTGAAAAAGCAGACGCACCTTACGAGAATCAAACAGATAATTATACACAAACGCATTATCAATTGTTTTACAATAAGCAAGTCAATAGCAATTGGAAATGGAATACTGCGTTTTTTCTGACAACTGGCAAAGGGTATTATGAAGAGTATAAAGCTGGTGTAGATTTTTCCGATTACAATATCGATATCAAGGGGAAAATAAATGTACCTGCTGACTTAGTGAGAAGGAGATGGTTAGATAATAATTTTTATGGACAGATTGCCGCAGTTTCATACTTAGACAGCTTAAATGATTTGACTGTAGGTGGAGGTTGGAGTGTGTATGATGGATTACATTTTGGCACTTTACCTTATTTGAGTCAAACATTTGCGCCAGCACATTTTAGGTACTATGATAATGATGCTTTAAAAAAAGAAATGAACAGTTATGTAAAGTGGGAAAGGAAATTAACAAAACAATTTAAAAGTTTTATAGACTTACAATATCGATATGTATCCCATCAAATGAATGGGTTTACAAAAAATACCGACTTAGAAATTGGAAGAACATTTAATTTCTTTAACCCTAAAATGGGATTGACTTATCAAACAAAAAATATATTTTATTACACAAGCGTTGCAGTCGCTAACAAAGAACCTAATAGAGACGATTTTGAAGCAAGTGCAACTGAACAACCAAGAAGAGAGCAATTGATTGACTGGGAAGCTGGTTTTGAATTTAAAAAACCCAAATATGCAATTAATGCGAATATCTACTATATGGACTATAAGGACCAATTGGTATTGACAGGTAAGATCAACGATGTAGGTGCATATACAAGAGTCAATGTTCCCAAAAGTTATAGAACAGGTTTAGAATTACAAGTTAAATATGCTTTTAATAAATATTTTAATTCAAGTTATAATATCACATTGAGCCAAAATAAGATTGAAGAATTTACAGAATATATTGATGATTATGATCAATTTACGCAAGTGGCTATCCCACATAAAAATACCAATATCGCCTTATCCCCTAGTTTAACGACGAACAGAACATTTAATTGGAAGCCAAATGATAAATTGAGTTTTTTCTGGACATCCAAATACACTTCGAAACAATTCCTTGATAATACACAAAATAAGGATAGAATTTTAGATGCTTTCTTTATCAATGATATCAATGCGCATTGGACAATTTTGAATAAAACAAAATTTACCATGCTGTTACAATTGTACGCTAATAATATATTAGACGTGCAATATGCACCAAATGGCTATACATTTAGTTATATCTATGATCGCACTTTAACTACCTCCAATAATTTTTATCCAATGGCAGGAAGAAATTACTGGATCAGTTTAAAGATCGACTTAAAATAATCAATGCCCCTCCTAAAGCAACCCCCTGTTGAAAAAAAAGGTCCTGAATTTTCAGGACCTTTTTAAATATTGTAAGATGACATAATTATTTCTTCACTTTGTCTACCTTATTGATAAAGTCAATCAAGCCTTTAAAATAGGTTGTTTGGTCATCATACATTGACATATGAGAGCCTGTTGGACAAAGCAGGAATGTGCCATTTTGCACTTTATTTGCAATCATTTCCATCGCCTTAGGATCCATTGTATCAAATGTTCCGCCAATACTAAGTGTAGGTACTTTTATTTTAGCAAGATCTGCTGTTCTATCCCAATTTTTTAATACTGCATTTCCTACTACACCAAATTCAGAAGGACCTTGCATTTTCAGATATAAAGGATAATTCATTTTAGCAAAAGCACGTAGCACCGGATCAGGCCAATTGGCAGGAGGCATTCTTAACACGTGTTCTGGATAATAATAATCACTAATCAATTTTAGATAAGCTGGATCGGTATATTGTTCCTTAGCTTCAAAGTCTCGTATTTGAGCTAATACTTCCTTAGGCAACTGTGGGCCTAAAACCTCATTGGCATACTTCACATATTCAGGAATGGATGCCATCATATTAGAGATGATCAAACCCTTTAAATGTTGTTGGTATTTTAAAGCATATTCAATTGCTAAAATACCGCCCCATGAATGGCCTAATAAATAAAAATTATTGGAGTCTAAGCCAAGAGCTGCTCTTACTGTTTCAACTTCCTCTACATAACGTTCAATAGACCATAAACTGCTATCGTTTGGATTGTCTGAATAAGCAGAACCTAATTGATCATAGTAATAATATTCTACTCCTTCTTGTGGAAGGTATGAATCAAAGCATTCAAAATATTCATGCGTCGCACCCGGACCTCCATGTAATAACAATACTTTTTTTGTTGGATTGTTTCCTACACGTTTTGTCCAAACTGTAAAGTCACCTTTATCTGTATGAATTGGTATACGTTTTACGCCACCAGATAAAATATCTTTTCTGCCTGTCGTGTCGTGGTAATTTGAACTGGTATCTGTTGACCCATTCGTACATGCTGCTAATGTAAATACAAAGCAACAAGCAAGTAACTGAATGATTTTTTTCATATGCTTGATTTTGATTATCCTGGAAATGATTCCTGCCATGCCAACATCCCACCAACTACGTTAACCACATTTTTAAACCCATAAGGCTCCATCATCATACAAGCCTGCCCGCTTCTATTGCCACTTCTGCAATACACATAAATGGTCTCATCTTTTAAGTGTTCAATTTCGTCTAACATCAAGGCTTGAACTAAACCAAGTGGTAATAGTTGTCCGCCAATATTGAATGTAGCATGCTCATGTGGTTCACGAACATCCAATAAATTAAGTTTTTCACCAGCATCTATTTTAGCCTTTAAGTCGGCAACTGAAATTGTATTCATATTTATTTGATATTTCTAAATCTTCTAAAATATTGAAGGAAAATGATTTACGTGAAACATTAAGCAAATTATCGGATGCTTTTAAAAAATTAGAAGAAGATGCAG
>RFSD01000057.1 GCA_009924165.1 Chitinophagia bacterium
AATAAAAATAAATTGATTTGGACCATTGCAATTGTTACATTTTTCCTTTCTGCTGTTTTAGATAATCTTACAAGTACCATAGTAATGCTATCCATTATCAATAAACTAGTGAAAGAAAAGAATGCAAAATGGCATTTACTGGGCTTGGTGATTATTTCCTCAAATGCAGGCGGGGCTTGGAGTCCAATTGGAGATGTAACTACAACGATGTTATGGATTGGACAGCAAGTTACTCCATTCAATATTATAAAAGAAACATTTTTGGCAAGTTTAGCTTGTATGATTGTGCCAACTTTGATAATAAGTTATAGAATCAAAGGCAAGATTGAATTGTTTGAAAATAGCACAACCAATCTAAATGCACTTTCATCTTCATTTGATCGTAATGTAGTTTTTATAATTGGACTAACTTGTCTTTTATTCGTTCCTGTTTTTAAAACCATTACTCATTTACCTCCTTATATGGGTATGCTATTAAGTTTAGGTTTTATGTGGGTCTTGACTGAATTATTACATAGTAAAAAAGATATAGACGAGAAAGGCTTTCTTTCCGTTAATCACGCGATTCGTAAAATTGATACTCCAAGTATCCTTTTCTTTTTTGGCATCTTAATGAGTATTGCTGCATTAGAACAAGTTGGCTTGTTAAAGAATCTTGCAAGTTATTTAGATCATTCCATTGGAGATATTAAATTGATTGCAATGCTGATAGGATTATTGTCTTCTGTTTTAGACAATGTACCATTGGTTGCGGCACTTCAAAGCATGTATAGCCTGGACATATATCCAACAGATCATTATTTCTGGGAGTTCTTAGCCTATACAGCCGGAACGGGTGGTTCGGTTTTGATCATCGGATCAGCTGCAGGAGTGGCGGTGATGGGCATCGAAAAAATTGACTTCTTTTGGTACCTCAAAAACATCAGTTGGATTGCATTAATAGGATTTCTGACTGGCGCCTTGGTTTTTATCCTAGAAAATGCTTAATTTTGATGTTCAAACATTGAATAATGAAAAACATTGCTAAA
Organism: Chitinophagia bacterium; assembly: GCA_009924165.1. Lineage (GTDB taxonomy): Bacteria > Bacteroidota > Bacteroidia > Chitinophagales > Chitinophagaceae > Sediminibacterium. Next base: position 1,029 of record RFSD01000057.1, read on the forward strand.
ATTTATGCCCCTCCTGCACCACATATGGTAGGAGATGGGTTTAGAGTTCATAATTTCATCCCATCTTTTCCCGCTTTATCGATGCAAAGAATGGATCCATTTATTATGTTAGACTATGGTTCTAAATTTGTTTTTCCTCCAGCACCGAGTCCTAAAGGTGTAGGTGTGCATCCTCATAGAGGCTTTGAAACGGTGACGATTGCATATAAAGGTCAAGTAGCACACCATGATAGTTTTGGAAATTCGGGCATCATCAACGAAGGAGATGTGCAATGGATGACTGCTGCTTCTGGTTTATTACATAAAGAATACCATGCTGAATCTTTTGCGAAAACTGGTGGCGCATTTCAGATGGTGCAACTTTGGGTTAATTTGCCTGCTAAAGATAAAATGTCTGCACCAAAATACCAGGCTATTTCCAATGATCAAATGACCAAAGTGTTTTTAGACGATGGCAAGAGTTATGTAGAAGTCATTGCAGGAAAATTTAAAGACCAATCAGGTCCAGCAAAAACTTTTACCGAAGTGCATTTACAAAATGCCATACTTGCAAAAGGCATGAAAGTGGATTTTGATTTTCCAGCAACACAAAATACTTTTTTAATGGTGATTGAGGGGAGCATCAAAGTCAATGCAGATGCACTTGTGGCAGTCGATCATTTTGTGGAGATGGATAAAAAAGGAACTTCATTTAACATTGAAGCTACAGAAGATGCAAAAGTATTGATAGCTAGTGGTGAACCAATTGGTGAGCCTATCGCTGCGCATGGCCCATTCGTGATGAATACAAGAGATGAATTAGTGCAAGCATTCAATGATTATAATGATGGAAAATTTGGAATATTAGAAGATTAAATTTTTATATGCATACAATATTACATACCGCAGATTCAAGAGGAGACGCAAATCATGGTTGGTTACATAGCAAACACAGTTTTAGCTTTGCTAGTTATTACAATCCAGAAAAAATACACTTTGGGGTGTTGCGCGTTTTGAATGATGATTTTGTTGCTGCAGGTATGGGTTTTGGATTACATCCTCACGACAATATGGAAATCATTTCTATTCCATTAGAAGGTGATTTAGCGCATCAAGACAGCATGGGCAATCATACAGTCATTAAACACGGCGACATTCAAGTAATGAGTGCGGGTACTGGTATTAAACATAGTGAGTTCAATCACAATAAAGATAAGCCTGTAAAATTTTTACAAATTTGGGTGATACCCAATAAAAAGGATGTAACTCCACGTTATGATCAAATCACATTAAATCCTGCAAATCGCATCAATACATTAGAGCAAATACTTTCTCCGAATGCCGATGATGCTGGTGTATGGATTCATCAAGATGCTTGGTTTCATATAGGTAAATTTGATCTTGACTTTGCGACAAATTATAAAGTAAAAAAAGTGGGTAATGGTCTTTACGCTTTTGTATTATATGGTTCATTTGAAGTTGCAGGACAAACATTAGCAGAAAGAGATGCATTAGGCATAACTGACTTTGATCAATTTGAATTAAAGGCTCTGACTAAGGATGCAGAAATTTTATTGATGGAAATTCCGATGTAATTAGTCTAGTTGATAGAATAAAATGGCTAGCCCAAATGCTTTCTATAAATTGAATTGTACTAATAAAGTGTAAGTGCGCCCCATTGCATAAATACCTGAGCCATGCGTTTTGTATTTTTCGTTCAGTAGATTGATGCCACCTAGCTGTATAAATACATTTTTAAATTGTTGATTGATACTGATATTAAATACATTCCAATTGGGTGTCCCATTTTTGCCAATGCGGTTATCATCCTTATCGCCTTGAGCTAACCTGTCTTGCTTGCCTGCAAATAAATGTTGAACCAGTATTTGTGTTTTATTTTTTTTCCAAGTTAATTCTTGTTGTCCAAACAAAGGTGGAATACGCCTCATTGGCTCATTCTTTGTTTCATTTTGACCATAGGTATAGGTTAAATTACTTGACCAACTAAGCTGTGTATTGAATTGAAGGGCCAAATTGGTTTCGAATCCTTTGATGAAGGAAGCATCTGAATTTTGCTTGGAATATACTTGATAGCCATTGATGACGCTGCCTGTAATTTTTTGTCTTGTGATGATGTCTTTTAAATTTAAGTAAAAACCACTCAAATCAAATTGTACCAGTTTTGTATTTAGTTTGTATCCCAATTCATAATGCAAGGATTGCTCAGGTGCTAAATTACTAGTTGGTAATTCGTATCTAAAATCAACAATGCCTAATGTACCCATATCATCGATATTAGGAGCGCGGTAGCCAGAAGATAGGGAAGCATACACTAAATTGGATGTATTTATTTGATAAGAAATACCTCCATTTCCAACCAAGGCAGATGGCTTTATATTCACGGTACCTATACTTGTATCTGATAATTGAATTCCAAATTTATTCCATCGAACGCCTGCTTCGAAACGCCATTTTTGTAGATCAATTTTATGCAAATTAAAAATGGAAAAACTTTTATAACTGCTATTATTTGGATAAAGGCCCCTTTTATTGACAGAAACTCCTGTTGTTAAATTTTTATCTATCAGTTCGCTTTTAATTTTATCCGAATTATAATCTATCCCCGAATTGACTTGCCAATTTTTTGTTGGATTGGAATAAATGTCAATACTTGTTCCATTTGAATTCACTTGGTCTCTTTCGTATTTATAAATGGCATTATTTAATTTATTACTTTCTCTTGCCTCATTTGAATACTGTAAAGACTTAATTACTTTAATTTTAGAAAGGTACCTAGACTTTAAGTTTTTTTCCCACTGAACTGAATGGATATTTCTTTCCTGTTTAACAATCTTATTGATTTTAAAGCCCTCTAATAAAACTTTATGATAAATAGGTACATCTTTTTGGATAAAGAAGCGAGATGAAATGGTGATTTCGCCGGCTTTATTCAATTGAATTTTAGCAGTGGTATTGATTCCTGTTTCTCCATAACCACTTGGGATTTGAACACCTACATTTTTTCCTCCAACTAAGTCCCCAAAATTTCTTGAAGTGATACCTGTTTGAATTGCAAAGTTTTTTTGCGCATACTGCACAGTTGTTCTGTTAGACATTTCCATATCCTGTCCAATATATTTAAGTGTGGTGTTGGTGCTCCATGTCTTTTTTTGATTGTACATAGGCATATAGGAATGCAAATGAATCACACCTCCAATGGCATCTGAACCATATTCAACAGAACCAGTTCCTTTGCTGACGTCAATTTGATTGATTGTATATAAATCGATATTGTTTAAATATTGATTTGGACCATATCTGAAAGTAGCATTATTAATACGAACTCCGTCAAGCATTAATAAAGTTTGATTGCCAGTAAGGCCTCTTATAAATGCAGAACCCCCACCATGATTTGTTTTTTGAATAAAAACGCCCGAACTACCCATTAGTGCCTCGGGGGTTGTCCTATAATTACCTAATTGAATCGCCTCTGCATTTTTTTGAACATAGCTATAAGGCAGGTTGAGTTTGTTTTTTTGTAACATCCTACTTTTTACAAAAATTGAATCTAAATAAACATAGCTCGTATCACCCAAGTTATTATTCGAAGTTGCGTTTGCATTGATAACACCGTAACTAAGACAAAATAGTGTTGTTAAAATAGATACCAACCTTATTTTATTTTCTAATCTCAATTTCTTATTCAATTGCATCTTTATCCTTATATTTTTACGAATATAATTTAAATGTCAAAAAAAGCCATTCAAGAAAATAATTTCAAGAATGGCTTTTATTTATTGGTACTTACTTAATCAATTATTTTTATAAAAGCACTTCTCTTAGGTGCTGGCATCTCACTATTCATTCCTTTAATGGCTTTCCATAAAATTTGGTTGAATAATAAATCTGGCACTTTATCTTCTTTACTAAAATCCAAGCTTTCACTCAATTTAGACAAGGCGTCTACCTTAATATTTTTTTCATTGATATCAACCAATGGAGCAATCGCATTAAACGGTGTTTTATTTACTTTAGTATCGAATGATCTCCACATTGGTTCTGCTGCTGCATCATATTGACTCATTGGAGGTAAGCCAAGTATTAGCTCCATGGTTCTTAGCATACTCGAAGTAGAATACATGGTATGGTCTACAAATCCTCTTTTAACAAATCCTCCTGCAACATAGGCTGTTGATCGATGTGCATCCACATGGTCTGCGCCATTTTGTGCATCATCTTCTAAAATAAATATGGCAATCTTATCCCAAATAGGATGTTTGCTTAAATACTCTACGAATAAACCTACAGCATAATCATTGTCTGCTACATGCGCAAATGGTGTTGGTCTTCCAACTCTTGTACCTTCTGTATGGTCGTTGATAAAACGCATCGTATTTAAAGCAGGCACTTGGTTGATGGCATATAAAGAATCAAAATCTCTTTTCCATTGATAGAATCTAGATGTATCTCTTACTTTCTCATCCCAGCTTGTGAAATAAGGACAAAATTTACCTTCTAAGGTTGGATAATTTGCTTCATAATCATCTGCAAATTCTCCATAGGTTCTAAAGCTCACTCTTGCTTTCAATGCATGATCCCATATAAATCCACCTTTAGGCGAAGCAATATTTTTTTGTCCTTCATAGTCATAGGTACCACCTCTGCCACCATAACTAGTGACCCAAGTTTTTTCGTTGTAATCATTCGCATAAGCACCCATACTCCAACTATGTCCGTCTGCACTTACTTCTGCGTCTACATAAAAGTTATCTAATAAAACAAATTGCTCAGCAATGGCATGTTGGTTTGGAGTAATTTTTCTTCCAAAAAGCAATAAACTACTATCTCCATTACCTTGTGGCAAATCACTTAATACCTGGTCATATGTTCTATTTTCTTTGATCATGTAAAATACATGCTTGATAGGAGAACTATCCCCAACATTTTTAGGAATTGGGTTGCCTTGCATACCAGAAGTAGACAATTCTTTATTTTTATCATAAGGCGTATTCAAATACACTTGCTTAGTTAAGTTTTTGAGTTCCGCCAATGTTGGCTCCTTAAATATGGAAAGTGTTCCCTTAAACAATCCACCAATATATTCTACCGGCTCTGGTTTTGCTTTAACATCTCCAGCCTGGTAGTTTACGGTTTGTTTTCTTTGTACAGGACTTGGGCCATTTGGATTTGCCTTAGAGCTAAGTCCTTTACCATTGGTTACAAACAAAGTATTACCTACAATCTTTAAATTAGTTGGATACCATCCAGTAGGGATAAAACCAATACTTGAACTAAAACCTTTTTTTGTTACATCAAATACGGCTAAGTTATTATTATCGGCATTGGCCACATATAATCTTGATTCAGTAGCATTTAATGCCAAACCATTTGTGGTTGATCCATTTGGTGCATTTGCAAATAATGCGCAATTCAATACTTCAATTATTGTTAAAGATTTTGTATCCACTACAGCGACGCTGTTGTCGTTGGCATTGGCCACATATAAATAGCTTCCGTTTTTAGTTAACAACAACTCATTTGGATTGTCTCCAATGGCTAATTTTTTAACTGATTGTTTTGTTTTTGTATCCCATATCAATAATCGATCTGCCCCCCACAAAGAAATATATAATTTTTTTTTATCCGCGCTTAAAACACAAGTATATGCTTCTGATCCTAAAGCATAGGTATTAAATTTTTTTGTTTGGAGATTGATTTCGTACAATGAATTATTTTCTTTTGATACCACATACATCGTGTTAGTTGCATCATTGATACAAAGTCCTGTTGGTGAAATTCTAACAGGCCATTTTCCTCCAAGCTTAATAGAGTCAACTAATTTTAATTTATTGGATCCAATAGCATATTTTAAAATCCAATTATCATTGCCTCCACTCGCATACAAGAATTGGTTATTTTGACTAAATGCCAATCCATACCAACTCTTAGGCGTAGTAGCATAATCTAATATCGTCTGCTTGGCAATATCTACCAAGTGAATACCTTGTGTACTTTGGCCATTATTTGTAATAGCAGCATATTTTTTATTTGGGCTTACCACAATATTCAATGGCAAATCCTCAAGTGGCAACTGTTTTCCGATTGGGCTCAGTTTCCAATTATTTGGCAAAACTGTCTGTTTCATCTGAGCTTTACTTGTCATATTTACGAGCAAAATAGCTGCTACATAAACAACTGTGAATTTTAATTTCATAGGAAAGTAGATTGTAATTTTGTAAATTTGATTAAAGTTAAATACTATTGGATAATGGTACCAGAGGTTTTATAATGTTCTGTTCTTTGTTCTCTTTCATTGTCCATAGTAGGTCCTTGTTTGATCTTTCTCCAATCTAGCTGATAATTGTATTTTTTCATTGCCTTGTCCCAATCAAATACTTCCTGACTAGGAAATTCAAAATAGTAGGGACTAAAATCTGGCTCATTTGTAAAAAAGTCTGTTAATAAGGAAGCCGTTACATCATATTGATTTACATATGGAACGCCTAGGACATTATAGATCACTTTTAAGATGGATCCAAAATTCGCATGGGTATTTGAAACATAATTCTTTTTTACATAAGGTCCAGCCATCATTAACACACTTCTGTGTGCGTCAATATGATCTACCCCACCTTGTGGGTCATCTTCAGTTACAATCACTAGCATATCTTTCCAATAAGGTGTTTGACTTAAAAATTGCATCATTCTTCCTAAAGCTAAATCATTATCCGCTACGTAAGAATGTGAAAATGGATAACCATCTTCTGGTCTAGGTCCTGCAGTATGGTCGTTAGGCAACATCACTGTCAATAACTGAGGCAAACTATCTTTTCCGTTTAACCATTTTTTTGTAAACTCTTCTTCAAATTGCTTCATTCTAAATTGGTCTGGAATATTGGTATTGTAACCAGCAAAATTATGTGATGTTTTTCCCCAAACACCTTTCTGCATTGGCACCATTACGATATGACCAGCGCCGGTTGCGGTATCATACCAATCTTCTCTTACATGCGCAGTTTCATTTGCTTGCCCAAAATTATAATAGCTAATTTTTTTTCTGTCTAAGGCTTCCCATAATCCACCAATTTCAGCATAATCTTCTGGATCCATACTGCCTGTTGATCCAGGGAACCTTCTACCAGATGCGGTCGAAAAATAATCGGCAGATTTATCTGTACTTGAATTTGCTTCTACCCATTCATTTGGAATAACACCCATCATCCAATGATGTCCATGAATGGATGCATCACTATCACAATAAAAATTATCACTTAATGAAAACTGCTTTGCAATTTTAATATGATTTGGAGCTACGTTAACGTGTTTTACATTTTTATTTTTTCCATACACATTTACATCTAATCCAAACCTTGCTAATGTTGGGTCACCATTCACCGTTTTCATTTGACCAAACACTTCATCAAATGTTCTATTTTCTTTAGTAATAAAAACGACATGTTTAATAGGAGTAGTTTTACTTCCTGGCAAGACAGGTAATGGTAAACTATCTGTTTGTTCTTTTACAATATAGGTTTGAGCCAAGGTTTGTTTTGTATAAGCTGCAAGTGTTGAAGGGTCGGGATTAAGCACATCTTGAAAACTACCTAATTGTATGTCGCCAATATAAGTACCTTGTTTTGGAATAGTGAATTGTTTGCCTCCATTTGGACCTGCACCTAACCCTCTGCATGAAGTGATATACAAATGTGTATCATCATTTGAAAGTGCAACTCTTGTTGTGCCCCAGCCAGTTGGGATCAATCCAATTGTTACACTTGTTTTTAGATCAATCTTTGCAACAGCATTAAATCCTAACAATGCCACATATAAAAATTGTTCATCTTTTGACATGGTAATACCAAATGGTAATAGACCTCTGTAACGATCTAATTTAGGATCAACTTTAATAGGAATATGCTTTACAATCCTTCCTTTTTTATAATCAATGACTGCAATATTATCGTTGGTGGCGTTGGTCACATAAGCATACTTTTTACCTACTGCAATTGAATTTGGACTTGCGCCTCCAATCACTTCTGCATCCTCAACCAATTCTCCTAGTTGTAAACCAGTTTTTAATCTAGCTTTTGTGGAATTGGTTGTAAGATCTATACAATAAACACTCATTGACTCTTTCACATTTGGATCACCTAAACCTGGTATTTCTTTGCCATCAATCTCAGTACCTTCAATGGACTCTTTTGTGTTATTACCATATGGGTGCCATCCAATGTATTGACTTTGTATATTTTCTTTTGTGGTGCCAGCAACCAAAGGATAATCGTACATACCAACATTCGCAACCAAAACTGTTTTTTGGTCTGGTGAAATTGCTAAACCAAAAGGTTGTCTACCTGTAGGAATTGACGCGATAATTTTTTTTTGAGTCAGACTATAGCGAACCAATCTAAAATTTCCTCTGTCTAAAATTAATAGATCATTACTAAGGCTATGATATACAATATCACTTGTAAAACTACCTTCAAATATTTTTTGATTGAAGACGCCATCTAGTTTTATAGAATCAATTTTTTTGAAATTTTTATAATCATAAACAATAACAGTGCCTTCGTTTCCCCCACTTAGGTATACAATTTTTTTTAATGGATGAAAAGCGATCCCTAAAAATGCACCTTTTTTTAGTGGACTCTCATTAGATAGATGGTATTCGGGAATACGTTTTGAACTATGATCATTTAAATCAATTAAAGTCAACGCATTTTCATGTAATGTAATGGCAACAGCACCATCAGGAGATACTTTTAACCCAAAAGGGTCATTGGTAATTCTGATTGATTTACCGGCCGGTTGCACAAAACGTCCACTTGGTAAAATTGAAAAACTATTAGTATCAATCCTTGCATAGTCTTTATAACCAGGAACTGATAAGTAGGTTTGTTTGGATTGACTATATGTTGTTGACGAAATAGATATACCCAAAAAAAGGCAAGAAACTGAAAATAGATTTTTCATAACAAACTAGTTGAACAACAAACCTACCAATATTTGATTTGGTTCTATTTTATTTTAAATATTAATTTATTGTTAAGTCAACGC
>RFSD01000058.1 GCA_009924165.1 Chitinophagia bacterium
CCATAAATTGATAAGGCAATAAGTGCCAATGCATGGATTAATTGATAACGTACCCCCGTTTCGTAACTCTGTAATTTCTCTGGGGTCAAAACGGATTTTAAAGCGTGTGCTCCAAATGCGCCAAGCAATACTGCGATGATTGCAAAACCAATTCCCCAAAGTAAAATTTTACGATGCATGTTTTTGAATTAGTTTTTTTAATCCAGATTCAGTGATTTGATCAGATGTTAAACGATAGTCTGCTTGTTGATAAAATGGATGACGTTCTACTAATTTTTGTTCTAAAAAAGCGGCAAGTTCTTTTTCTGAAAGATGCGCTATCAAAGGACGATGTGCTTTTTCGATGCTTAACCTTTTTACCAAAACATCTACGGATTCATCTAACCAAATCACAACACCTTCTTTTCTCATCCAATCTATATGCTCTTGTGCACAAGCTGTTCCTCCACCAGTAGCCAGTACATACTTCTTTTTTTCTTTAAACCATTTTAAGATTTTAGACTCCACTTTTCTAAAATAAGCTTCTCCGTCTTCATTGAAAATTTCTGCAATGGTCTTTTCTTCGTTCATTTCGATCAAAGCATCTAAATCATAGCCAACGGATTTATTCCATTTTGCCATCGGCTTCAACCAATGAGACTTTCCAGAACCCATCATCCCTATCAAAAAAATCCGCTCTGCTGCCATAGATTATGTAAATGCGTTGAATCCTGTTATATCCATTCCCGTGATCAACAAATGTATATCATGTGTTCCTTCATAAGTGATTACACTTTCTAAGTTCATCATATGACGCATTACAGAGTACTCTCCAGTAATACCCATACCACCTAACATTTGTCTAGCATCTCTGGCAATATTGGTTGCAATTTCACAACTGTTTCTTTTAGCCATACTAATTTGTGCAGCAGTGGCACGACCTTCGTTCATCAATACACCCAAACGCCAAACAAGTAATTGTGCTTTGGTAATTTCAGTCAACATTTCAGCCAATTTCTTTTGTTGTAATTGGAATCCACCAATTGGTCTTCCAAATTGAACGCGTTCCTTACTATATCTTAATGCAGTATCATAACAATCCATTGCTGCACCAATTGTACCCCAAGCAATACCAAATCTTGCTTTATTTAAACAACTCAATGGTCCTTTCAACCCTTTGATATTTGGTAAAAGATTTTCCTTAGGTACTTTCACATTGTCGAAAACCAATTCTCCAGTTGCACTTGCACGCAAACTCCACTTACTATGTGTCGTTGGCGTCGAAAATCCTTCCATACCGCGCTCTACTATAATACCTACAATTTCTCCTGCTTCATTTTTTGCCCAAACCACTGCAACTTGAGCAAATGGTGCATTACTAATCCACATCTTTGCACCATTTAAAACATAATGGTCACCAGCATCTTTAATATTCGTTAGCATACCAGAGGGGTTAGAACCATGATCTGGCTCAGTTAATCCAAAACAACCCAACCATTCACCTGATGCTAATTTTGGTAAAAACTTTTGTTTTTGTGCTTCACTACCATACGCATATATTGGAAACATTACCAAAGAGCCTTGAACACTCGCTGTGCTTCTTACACCACTATCACCCCTTTCCAATTCCTGCATCATCAATCCATAACTGATATAATCTAAGCCACCTCCACCATATTCAGTAGGCACTGTTGGACCAAAACAACCAAGATCACCTAATTGCTTCACTATTTGATTTGGAAATTCTGATTTCTGCGCATACTCCTCGATGATGGGTGAAATCTCAGTTTTTACATAAGTTCTAACAGCATCTCTAACCATTAAATTTTCTTCAGACATCAATTCATCCAATTGATAATAATCTGGGGACTCAAACAAATCTGCTCTTAATGCCATGGTTTGTAATTTTATAATAATGATTGGGGCATAAAGGTACTAGAAAGCGCTTAAAAAACTTTATTTCAAGGGTACTAATTAGTTGATTTATTGGCTTAATAAAGCTTTCATTTCGGCTGCATAGCCTTTTGCTGCAATCGCAGCATCTTCAGCAAAATTAGCACCATTGCTTGCAAAAATAATGGCCCTACTTGCATTAATCAGTAATCCAACAACATCGTTCTTGCCATATTTAGTGACTTCAGATAAACTTCCACCCTGCGCACCCACTCCTGGCACCAACAAAAAATGTGCAGGAATAATTTTACGGATAGATTCCAGGTCATTGGCCTTGGTTGCACCCACAACAAACATCAATTGATCTGGACTGCCCCAACTTGCCACCTGTTCTAAAACAGATTCGTATAAGCATTGTCCGTTCGCTAATTTTTGTTGTTCAAAATTTTGACTTCCCGGATTAGAGGTCAATCCCAACACAATCGTCCACTTATTTTGATATGCTAAAAAGGGGTCGATACTATCCTTACCCATATATGGCGCAACAGTAATGGCATCAAAAGGAAGGGTTTCAAAAAATGTTTTTGCATATTGCGCGGAAGTATTTCCTATATCTCCTCTTTTTGCATCCGCAATTGTAAAATGCGTGGTAGGAATATGAGCTAATGTCGCTTCCATTGCTTCCCATCCTGTAATACCCTGTGATTCGTAAAAAGCAGTATTGATTTTATAACTTACACAATAAGGCGCCGTAGCATCGATGATGGCTTTATTGAATGCAATGACACCCTCTTTATTTTTTGGCAAACCAGCAGGTAGTTTTTCAATAGCTGTATCTAACCCAACACATAAGTAGGATTGTTTTGTATGGATTTGATCTACCAGAAATTGTTTTGTCATTAGTTTTAATTTTTCTTTACAAAAACTTGGTATCCCCAAGCTGTCATTGGCAAGGATTGAATGCCTGATACTTTTTGCTTGGTAAATATTTCTTCAAATGAAGCAGGAGCAACTCCTTCAAGGATGGCTTGCTGAGGTTGATTAGATAAATTCAATACCACTACTACTTTATCTTGTCCATTGGTTCTTTCATATGCCATGATCTTTTCTGGAAGATTCACTTTTAACCTTTTAAAATTTGCATTATCTGCAAAAGCAGCATTTGATTTTCTTAACTTTAAAAGCGTTGTGTAAAAAATAGCACGCTGGTATTTTTTAAACTCAATACTGTCCTTTTCAAAAAATGCCAATGGTCTTAGCACAGGCTCTTCTTGACCACTATAAATTAAAGGCATTGTTCTGTTGTATGTTTGTGTAAACACAGCGAATGGTGTATGAATAGCCCCTGGCATAGTTGCATAATCTGCTTTATTCCAAGAGTTCTCATCATGATTGCTGGTGAAATACAATCTTTGTGCACCTTGCATGAATTCCTTTTCTATGTTTTGCAAAACAGTATCCAATGATAAAATGTTTTTCTTTCCTGCTGCGATATCATTTAAAACATGAAACTCTTTCCAGGTGTAAGTAGCATCAAAACCTGTTTCATGTAATTTTGCATCATCCGCTTCTGCTAATAAATAAATATTTCTAATATCTTTTAAAGCTGGAATGCATTTATTCCAAAAACTATAAGGCACACCCCATGCAACATCAACTCTGAATCCATCAATCTTAGTTGCATTTAACCAATATTTCATGGTATTGATCATACTATCCTGCATCACTAAATTATTATAATTTAATTCTCTTGTATCTGACCAGTCTGCAGTATAGGTAGGTTTACCTGTAGAATCTGTTTCGTAGAAATCTGGATGTGTTGTCAACCAAGGATGATCTGCACCTGAATGATTGGGCACATAATCTATCAATACTTTCATACCAAGTGCATGTGCTTGATCTACTGTAGCATTAAAATCTGCAAGGGTACCAAATTCAGGATTGATATCGGTATAACTTGCCACAGCATAATAAGATCCTAGACTTCCTTTTCTGCCAAATTTTGAAATGGGCTGTATAGGCATAAACCAAATTGTTTGCACACCCATTTTTTGTAATCTTGGTAAGTGCTTGGCAAAAGCCTTAAACGTTCCTTCCTTGGTGTACTGACGAATATTCACTTCATAGATATTACCTTGATTCATGAATTCTGGATGTTTTTGTTGTCCAAAACTCGATGCCACAATCAATAACCCAACAAATAATAGTATTTTTTTCATGATGTCGCTTTATGCTTCAAAATTACTACCTAATGATGTAACTTTGGCTATGCATCTACAAAAATTAAAATACCTCTTTTTGGCGCTTTTTCTCTGGCAATGCAGCCCTTCTGACCAATACGAATTGGCAGACAATCCTTTAGATGGTGGACGTTTTTTTATAGAAAACTGTATGCAAGGTAATTTCAAAAAAGCCAAATTCTATATTGTAGAAGATGCCGAAAACCTTGCCATATTTGAAAAAATGGCTAGTAACTACTATGGATTGGATAAAGAAGGCCGTCAGCAAATCAGGCTTGCCTCTATTCAAATCAATGAAATTAGTGCTGTGGATAGTACGGTTACGATCATGAATTACCAAAATTCCTTTGATAAGCAGGTACATAAATTAAAAATTATATCTACCCCAAAAGGCTGGAAAGTAGATCTTAAATATACCTATAGCCCAAATTTATAGGTCCAAATAAGAATTATTGTATATTTGCAACTGCAATTAATTCATAAAAACAAAGCATACAAATGGAAGCACAAACTAACACCAAAAAATACTGGTCATTATTCTTTTTATGGTTCGCCATTTTAATCGTTTTATTATTCGTTTATAGAGAATTTTTCTGGTTAGCACTTCCTGGCACATTGACTTATTTTGCAAAAGCAATGAAACTTTTTTAAGCATTGATACCTTATAAAAAAAAGCCGCTCGAATCATCGAGCGGCTTTTTTTATTTCAACACCGAAAGTGCAGCATCTAAATAGGAATAAATTTCTGGTTGATGATGGTGAATTGGTTTAATGGGCTTAGACTCTCCTAGTCTTACTACGACCGCATTTTTTTCTTTAATAGCAAAAACATATTGTCCAAATAAGCCATTTTGAAAAGGAATAGTCATCCCCTTGTGTTGAATGATCCAATATTGATAACCGTAGAAATCGACAGGACGATCTGATTCAGTTCGAATGCATCAACTTCTGCACCCATGGGTTGTAAAAATCTTTCGGATACTAAATTCGAAATATTATCTCCAAATGCTTTTTCAACAACCAAACCCAAAACCTGGGTATCTCCACTTCTATAATCCCAATAAACACCTGAAGGTTCTTTAAAGCGCATTTTTTGAACCATGTACTCTTCGTTATCCCCATAATAGCCATAGGCATTCATGCTAAAATAACTTTTATCAAATTCCATATAATTTGTCCCAGAACTCATAGTCAATAAATCCACAATTCTTATTTTATCTAAATTGGCTTCCTTAAAATGAGGTACATAATTTCCAACAGGCTCTTCTAAAGATTTAATTTTACCCTCTTGTAACGCAATACCAATTAATAAGGAGATGATACTTTTTGCAGCAGAAAAAGAACCACTCAAAGTTTTTGAATTGTAGCCATCAAAATATTTTTCATACACAATCTTCCCATCTTGAATCACTAAAAATGCATGTGTATCATTTGAATCCAATGCTATTAATAAAGAGTCTGGCATGATGGCTTTATTATACGCACTATCTAATGGCCAGTATTGAGGTACACTTGCCGCTTTGACTAGTCTTGTTGGATGCGTTTTATAATCATGAATTGTATGCTTACCCCATATGGCAAAATTTCTTAAATGCGCAAATATGGGTGTATAGGCGAGGCCAATAGTCAAAACAATCAAAACTATAAAACCATATAATATTTTCTTTAACATAAAGGATCAATTTGATTTGATATTAAACAACTATGCTTAATTTTATTACTTAGTTGTAAATTTTACTCAAATTAAAAAAATATATGTCTTTATCACAATCATTTGAAGAAATTATTCAAAAAAGAAGGTCTAATAGGAAATTTGACCCCAATGTAGAAGTGCCAGACGAAGTGATAAAGAAAAGCTTAGAACGCAGTATACTCTCTCCTAATAGCAGCAATATGCAGTTATGGGAATTTTATTGGATCAAGGACCCAGCATTGCAAAAAGATTTTCATGCCTATTGTTTAAATCAAAATGCTGCGAGATCTGCAAAACAATTGGTGGTTTTTGTAACTCGTCAAGACCATTGGAAAAAAAGAGTGCAATGGCATTTGGACCTCATCAAAAAAGGCATCACTGGTGAAACCACACCCAACCAAGATAAATTATTAACCTACTATGGCAAATTAATGCCACTAGCTTACGGAACGGATCAATTTGGATTCTTGAGTGCAATAAGGAGGATATTAAGCGGTCTGATTGGTGCATTTAGACCAATGACAAGAATGAAAGGAAGAGCAGACCAAAGAATTACAGTGCATAAATCCTGTGCCTTAGCCGCTCAAACCTTTATGTTGTCGATTGCTGCTGAAGGTTTTGAATCCTGCCCTATGGAGGGATTCGACGCTGTAAGGGTTAAGAAAGCATTAGACCTACCGGAAATGGCGGAAATCAATATGATTATTAGTGTAGGGAAAGGCACTGAAGCTGGCATTTGGGGTAAAAGAGAAAGAGTGCCTTATGAAGAAGTCGTGATCATAAAATAAAAATAAAATCAAACTCATCATAAAAAAGCCGCAATGAATCACTGCGGCTTTTTTATGAAATACTATTTAAAACTATTGAAGGAATTTATTTTTTTGCTGGCGTGATGATGATATTTCTGAATTCAATTGGTCCATGATCTCCTTGTAACATAATTGGTCATAAGATTGCCATTCACCAGCTGCTTTTGCTGCATTGACCCATGGATCAATAAAACCATACACCCCACCTAAATAAACGCTTTGAGGTTCTTTACCTTGGTTGTCTTCGATCTGGATTTCATAACGTCCTCTTAAATACACGCCACTATTACTCCCTTTTGGATACCTGAACTCAATATGTAATTTAAAATCGTCGAAACTTGCAAGCGTTCTAATATTATCGCCCGATTCAGGGCTAGTCAATACCCCATTTACATTAACCCATTGTTTTTTTCTACCCATTGCTATCCAACCTGATAAATCTTTTTTATTCAATAATTCTATAGGATCGCCCCAGGTAACTTCTTTTAAACTATTTAATCTTGGTGCACGAACACCGGTCCAAGTATATTTTTGACCATAAGGTGCAATCATGGTTCCTTTTAATTGATCCCCAATTAATTCCCCTTCTACTACTAAATTATTTTCTGTGCGATCCCATTGTGGTGGAATCGTAAAATTTAATTTTTTGCCATCAAAAAAAACTTGCGCAATAGGTCTAGCACTGCCCCCGTCTGCAACAAATCTGCCGATTAAATTTTTTACTCCGGAATGTCGTACTTCTAACCAAGAAGGTGCTATTCTGCCTCCACCCATATCAACCGTTAAATCCCAACGACCTTCTAATGGATTTTCTTGAGCACTAGCTTTTGTGTGCACCAACAAAATAGAAAAGACTACGATAAAAAAATTGATTCTTTTTAATAGATGTTTCATTCTGCGATTTTTTTTGAACCATTAATTTACAATAATTTTATATAGGGTCCTGAAATATTATTTAAAGACGATTTTTTTTGAAATTTTCATAAGAAATGACATAAAAAAGATGGCCCTTTTGAGGCCATCTAACTTATCTTAAGAAAATCTTATGACATGATTTTAAAAATTAAGCTAAATCAAATCGATCTAATTCCATCACTTTATTCCAAGCAGCCACGAAATCATGCACGAATTTTGTTTT
Organism: Chitinophagia bacterium; assembly: GCA_009924165.1. GTDB lineage: Bacteria > Bacteroidota > Bacteroidia > Chitinophagales > Chitinophagaceae > Sediminibacterium. Next base: position 7,753 of record RFSD01000058.1, read on the forward strand.
AGCATCATCACAAGCATACACTTCGGCCAATGCACGTAGTTCAGAATTAGAACCAAAGATTAAATCGACTCTTGTTCCAGTAAATTTTACGGCTCCAGTTTTTCTATCTACTCCTTGAAAAGCATTTTGAGAATGATCTATTGCACTCCATACATTGTTGTAATCAATTAGGTTGACAAAATAATCATTGGTTAATACACCTGGTGTTTTTGTAAATACACCATGATGAGACTGATCAAAATTAGTATTCAACACACGCATACCACCAAATAGGACCGTCATTTCTGGGGCAGTTAAGGTTAATAATTGTGCTTTGTCTATCAACATTTCTTCTGCAGAAACCAATGTACGTGGTTTGATATAATTACGGAAACCATCTGCAATAGGTTCTAATACAGCAAAGGATGCCACATCTGTTTCATCTTGACTAGCGTCCGCACGACCAGGCGTGAATGGCACATTTACAGCTACTCCACCATCCTTCGCCGCTTTTTCAATTGCAGCTGCACCAGCCAATACAATTAAGTCGGCCATTGAAATTTGCTTACCGCCTGTTGCGCTTGCATTAAATGCCTTTTGGATGGATTCTAATGCATCCAATACTTTAGACAATTGTGCTGGATTATTTACAGCCCAGTATTTTTGTGGTGCTAAACGAATTCTTGCGCCATTGGCTCCGCCTCTTTTATCTGATCCACGGAAAGTAGAAGCAGATGCCCAAGCAGCAGATACTAATTCAGAAACTGTTAAACCAGAAGCTAGCACTTTTGCTTTTAAAGCATCCATATCTGATGCGTCAATCAATTTATAATTTACAGCAGGGATAGGATCTTGCCATAACAAGACTTCTGCTGGCACTTCCGGTCCAACATATCGTGCACGTGGTCCCATATCACGATGGGTTAATTTAAACCAGGCTCTTGCAAATGCGTCTGCAAACTGATCTGGGTTTTCGTAAAATCTTTTTGAAATTGGCGCGTAAGCAGGATCTAAAATCAAAGCCAAATCTGTTGTCAACATCGTTGGTGCATGCGTGATAGAAGAATCATGTGCATCTGGCACGGTGCCAGCACCTGCTCCCGCTTTTGGTTTCCACTGATGCGCTCCCGCAGGACTCTTCACTAATTCCCACTCATATTTATATAAGTTTTCAAAATAGTTATTGCTCCATTGTGTTGGTGTAGTTGTCCAAGCACCTTCTAAACCAGAAGTGATCGTATACACACCATTACCAGTTCCTAAAGTATTTTTCCATCCAGTTCCTTGCTCTTCGATTGTCGCAGCAGCAGGCTCTTTGCTTACATATTGATTTGGATCTGCGGCACCGTGTGTTTTACCAAATGTATGTCCACCTGCAATCAATGCCACAGTTTCTTCGTCATTCATAGCCATACGTGCAAATGTTTCACGAATGTCTTTTGCAGATGCGATTGGATCAGGATTCCCATTAGGTCCTTCTGGATTCACATAAATCAATCCCATTTGTACAGCAGCTAAAGGGTTTTCTAATTCACGATCTCCAGTATATCTTTTATCACCTAACCATTCTCTTTCATTGCCCCAGTATACGTCTTCTTGTGGCTCCCACATGTCTTCTCTACCTCCAGCAAAACCAAAAGTCTTAAAGCCCATAGATTCTAATGCACAGTTACCTGCCAAAATCATTAAATCAGCCCAAGATAATTTTTGACCATACTTCTTTTTAATTGGCCATAATAATAATCTTGCCTTATCTAAATTGGTATTATCAGGCCAGCTATTCAATGGCGCAAAACGGAGCATTCCTGCACCAGCACCACCACGACCATCTGTTGTACGATAAGTTCCTGCACTATGCCAAGCCATACGAATAAAGAAAGGACCATAATGACCGTAATCAGCTGGCCACCAATCTTGTGAATTGGTCATCAAATCAACAATATCTTGCTTCACTGCTTTTAAATCTAGAGACTTAAACTCAGACACATAATTGAAAGTCTTATCCATTGGATTAGACTGTGAAGAATGTTGTCTTAAGATATTTAATTTTAATTGATTTGGCCACCAATCTCTATTCACTGGTCCAGTTCCTGCACTTCCTTGTTTTGATGAAAGTGTTGTCGCGCCTGTAAAAGGGCATTTTGCTGCGCCGTCCTCTGCGTGCTTCTC
>RFSD01000059.1 GCA_009924165.1 Chitinophagia bacterium
TCAATTGCATCACGAACACATTTTGCTGCTGCTACATTCAATTCGTATGCCAGTTCCTGCATGTCATAATCCGCCATAGCAATTGAGGTACTACTGAAAGTATTGGTTTCAATAATGTCTGCACCTGCTTCTAAATATTGCAAATGGATGCCAGTAACGATGGCTGGTTGTGTAATACATAAAAGGTCGTTATTGCCTTTTACATCAGAATGCCAATTGGCAAATCTTGTTCCACGATAATCTTCTTCCGTTAATTTATGACGTTGAATCATGGTACCCATGGCGCCATCAATGACTAAGATTCTTTCTTGTAAAGCTTCCTTAATTGACATAATACTACATTAAATTTTTATGCAGCATCCAATAGGAAAAGAAGTAGGGGGGCGATAAGTGTACCGTTTATTAGTTCTTTTTTCCTTTCGGATGGCAGGGTGAACAATAAACAAATCCTCCTGCTGTTGCGCTGCGAAGATAGGGCAGAATCAAATGATGGCAAAATAATACCAATGCTTATTGATAATTCGCAACCACTTCCACATCTACTTGGTCTGCAACCATCTTAATTAAGACGCCACCGATACCAAAAGAGATGACAATCACTCCGTTGGTTTGTATTGCTTTATTGACGCCATGCACTTGCATATTGCCATTCACAATGATTGGGTAGCTGCCGTCTTTTGCGAAATTGACAGATTTGATATTGGTGATTTGACCATTGAATATGCCACGAGGAAATTTATCTGACTCCACATATTCCTCATTAAAATGTTTTTGCATCAGGTCCATTTCAAAACTAAAATCTTTCATAAGCATGATAAAACTTATGTTGCCATTGGTTTCTAAGCGACTCACAGCTTTTGTATTAGTAGCATCAATATCTTTATCATCTACTGCTATGAATCTAACTTTAGCAGCTTTTGTACTATAAATTTTTTGTGCTTGAACTTGGCCTAAAGCAAAAAGGACTAACAATAGGGTGATGATACTTCTTTTCATAAGTCAATGTTTAAACATTAAAGTTAATGGCTTTTATTCGCTCAGCCAAAAAAATAACAATTTACTTGATGTATTGTTGGATGGGTTGACGATTGGAAATGCTTTTTCCTAAGGTCATTTCGTCTGCATATTCTAATTCTCCCCCAAAAGCGATTCCTCTTGCAATGGTGGTGACTTTGCATGCATTGCCAGTCATTTTCTTTTGAATATAATAAATAGTTGTATCGCCTTGTATGGTTGGATTTAATGCAAAAATCAATTCTGTCACAGCATCTTTTCGAATGCGTTCCATCAAAGGTTCAATAGTTAATTGTTCTGGTCCTATGCCGTCCAAAGGAGAAATAATACCACCCAATACATGATAAGTGCCATGGTATTGACTGGTATTTTCAATCGCAATCACGTCTCTAATATTTTCCACTACACAAATGGTTTCTTTGGATCTAGATGTATTTGCGCAGATAGAGCAGATAGGGCCATCACTGATGTTGAAGCAGGTTTTACAAAATTGAATTTCCTTGCGCATTCTATTTAGAGCCTCACTAAATTGGGTAGTGCTGGATGCATCTTGTTTCAATAAATGCAACACCAAACGCAATGCTGTTTTTTTACCAATACCCGGAAGTTTGGAAAATTCTGCTACAGCGTTTTCAAGTAAGGAAGAGGGTAGTTGCATACAATTGTAAAATACAAAATTAGGGTTTTAAAATGAGGTTCATTTCATTATCCCAATTAGCCCTGATATTTAAAATTAAATTTAGGTTACGCACTAATTCTGGTTGCAGTTTTTTACCCATGAATTTACCTGTATCCCAGCGCCCATTCTGATTGGTATCCATCAATAATTTTAACTGATAATCTCCAGGTGGTAGCAATGGAATGCGTAATATGTTCTGCGTAATAGGGTAACTGAATTTGACTTTCTGCTCCTGCATTAACAACAAAACAGGTTGTTCAAATTGCTGGAAGCCATTGATTCTTAAAATCGCAGTTCCATAACTTGATTCAGGTTTAGTTTTAAATCTGATAGTATCTGCTTTTACTAAAAAATTAGACAGACTATCTTGGATCGATTTTTGTGGAAGGATTAATTTGTAATCTGTTCCAGCTTCCCAATGAAAATCAATAGCAACTTGTTGTTTATTTTGAGCATCGACCAATACCTTCAGGCCTTCTTGTTGTACTAAATTGGTATCAGTTATACCAATTTTAAAGCTATCATTCAGGTGAATAAGTGTTTCGAAATTCAATGTCAATGGGCTTAAGAAATCTTTTTCTTGACCTTCTAAATTGCTACTATATTTTAAAACAGGAGATTGTTTTTTAGTATTTTTTGCACCAATTACAGTGGCTAATTTTTTTTCTTTTTTTGGACTAGCTTCAAATGCATATAACTGAATGCTATCCTTGGTTTTAGCTGGATGCACAGGACTATTTAGGAATGCAAATAATTTCGTTGAATCGTCATATCGCTTTGTATAATCATTCGGAACAATATAGATATTAAAATTTGTTGCAGGTAAAAATTTAAATTCAAATATGCCTCGTCCATTGATCCTTGTATAGTAGTTTGGTTTGTCTTTGAAAATAGCAGAATCATTGTCAATAGGATGCAAGACTGCGATTAAACTACTGTCTACTAAACCGCTTTCCGCTATCTGAACTTTGCCATAGAGTCTGCCTGTATCTATTTTGTCTCCTGTACTAAATACATAGGTATAATTTTGTGCAATATTACCTTCATTCACATCTCTTATTGCATTCCCAAATTGAAAACTATAGGTGGTGTTTGCATTTAAACTATCTGACAAGCGAATGCGCATCATATTTAATCTTTGATCTACCAAAGGATTGTTCTTTATAGTAGGAGATACAATCAATTGATCTTGCAATGTATTGGCAGTAATGTATTCGTTAAAGCTGATCAGAATTTCCTTGGGTGCAATCCCTGTACTTGAGTCTTTTGGTTTGGCATACACTGCATAAGGAGGGATACTATCTCTTGGTCCTCCAGAAGGGGGTACAATATTGGCACAGCCACCTATTTGAATGAGTGCCAATGCAGTCAAACAAATGAGCAGAAAAGCTGGAATCAATCTGAATCGAGTCATAGTTTGCAAACTTAGTTAAATTTCCTCCTCAAGGGCATGTAATGCGACGGCTAGTTCATTGTTTTTTACAAAATTGCACCAGTGACAATCTTCCTTGCCACAACCGGTATAAAAATCTTTTTGTTGGATTTTATCCCAAACCATTTTTATTTGCTGTTGAACGGTGGTGATATCTGCTTCTGTCATCTCAATGGAAATCTTTTCAAAAGCTTTTTTCTTATTGGGTTCAACAAAATCAAATTCTGCCCTTGTGACCTGCCAATTTTTAGGATGATGTCTTAAGAGTATTTTATAAAATACGGCCTGTCTCCAGTAATCACCCCCATTTGGATTCTTTTCATTCGGTCCCTTTAATTGCTCTCTAGCGTTGTCAATATTACCCGTCTTGTAGTCAATCACGACAACATCTTTGCCATTGAATTCAATTTTATCTATTGCTCCCTTTAATGGAATATCATTAACCACGATATTGGTGATTCTGTATTCGGTTGTAACAATTTTATTCCATTGTTGCACATAAAAATCATAATAGTTGACTAAGACTGTCCCACCAAGATCCAGACGATCTTTAAATTCTTGCTGTGTAAATGCTTCGCGATGCCTTTTCATGTAGAATTCAAAATCTTCTACAAGGGTTTGTTTGTCAGGAAATACATTTCCTGCTTTTTGCATTTTTTCAAATAGTTTATTCAGTGCGTCATGAATTGCAGAACCAAAAGTAGTTGCTTCTGATTTCCCAGAAGGCACACGAATTAAGCTATTGTAATAAAAACGTAAAGGACAGTTTAAGTAATTGTTCAATGCAGTGACATTCATGGAAAATTTATCCAATTTTGGTTGGATAAAATCGGCCTCCAATTGGGCTATGCTTGGCTTCAACGTGGTTTCAAGTCGGAGCAATTTATATTGCATTTTAAGGGATGTATCAAGTTGCTGATTTTGTATTATACCATCATTGCCTTGAACTAATTCAATTAAAAATTGACTTGGCTCAAGTTCTTTTCCATCCGTCTTATACTTACTGTAAGATATGCTTAAATGTTTTTTGGCTCTTGTGATTGCCACATAAAATAATCTTCTCAATTCTTCCTTATCATCTGCTTTTTCTAAACTGCTTAATACCGTATCTGGGAGCTTATATCCTGCAGCTGCAGTGGTTCTTTTTTTCTCCCAATAAACTGCATTGGTACCTGCTAAAAATACATGGGTAAATTCAAGTCCCTTGCTACTATGTGTGGTTAACAAATTCACTCCTGCATCTGAACCTAAAGTAATAGGCAATGGCAGGCGGATATCTTCGCGTTTCATTAAACGAAAGATATCAACTAAGTTCTTCAAATCTAGACTTGGCTTGCGATGCGTTTCCTCTTTGATAAAGTCAAAAAACGAAGTCACCAAATCTAATTCTGCTGCTTTATCATCACTATTTAAAACCGCTTGTATGATGCCTGTTTTTTGTAAAATCTGTTCGATCAAATTCACTAAAGTGACGTTGGGAATTTGTCCAATTAAGTCTTCTAATACTTTAACCGCTTTGGCCACCTTTTCTAATCCACCTGTTGAAAACAAATCTGTTTGTACCTCTTGGGTTTTATCAATTAATACCTTTCTAAAACTATTTTCTTTATGATTGAATTTTAATTGATTGGCCTCCACAGTAAGCTTAGCAATGGTGATAGGGGATATCTGCCACCAATTAAAATGGAGTATTTCAAATAATAAATTGGCACCTTCATTGGGTTGATCCCACTCACAGGCTAAGTAGTCTAGTATTTTTAAGATCTGCTGAATTAGAATTTGATCAAAAAGGTTAGCAGTTCTTCTGCTATATATAGGGATATTTTTTTGCTGTAAAAAATGGGCAATTTCAGTACCATATTTATGCTCTTTATACAATACTGCAATTTCTTTGGGCTCTGTTCCACTGTCAATGAGTTTTGCAATTTTTTCTGTGATGTCTATCATCTCTTCCTGTGGGTCATTGTATTGCAAAATGGATGGCGCAATATCAATGGATTGATTTTCGGGGAGAGATGCAATTAAATTCTTTGATAAGCCACCAATTTTATTGATCAACCTTTCCTGATTTTGATTGATCACCTGTGTGGACGCATCTAAGATAGGCTGGGTAGATCGGTAATTCTGTTCTAACACAATATTGACAATATCCTCTTTGAACTGCGTTTGAAAATGCAACATGTTTTCGACATTAGCACCTTGGAATCTAAAAATACTTTGGTCGTCATCACCCACTACAAATAAATTGGGTTGCTCCCAATAATTCGTTAATAATTGTACTAGTTCATTCTGTGTCCCACTTGTATCCTGAAATTCATCCACCAAAATATATAAGTAACGTTCTTGGTATTGTGCTAATAGATTTTTATTTTCTTTGAATGCACGAATCACCCAGTTGATCATATCATCAAAATCATAACGGCCATGTTTTTTCATGAGCCCTTGGTATTCGTCAAATGCTGCCACAGCCGCTTTTAGTTTGCCCATTTTTTCAAGCGCATCGTCTACAAGTCCTTGTTTGAGTGCACCCGCTTCAAATTGTTTGTATTTTCTTTGGTACACAAACTCGTCTCTAAACGGGATAGTCTGAATGTATTGATCTATTTGTTCGGTTAAAAATGACACATCCCATCCCTCTTTTTTCATAGTACTAAACAACTTACTTAAGTTGGTCATCTCATAATAGACATCCCCTTTAAATCGCTTTAAGGGATTGGTTTTATCAAACTGGTCAATGAGTTCTTTTAGTAAAGCAATTTTTTCCAATTCGGATATGGGGTCCAAACTTGGTTTCTCAAACAGCGATAAATTGTCTTGAATGATATCGTTGCAAAAAGAGTGGAAGGTCGCAATGGTTACTTTATAAGCCGCAGTTCCAATAAAATCCATCAATCTTTTGCGCATTGCGATTGCGCCAGCATCTGTATAAGTAAGACATAAAATATTTTCTGGTGCCGTATCTGTCTCTAATAAAATTTTTCCGATCCTAGCCCCAAGAATTTGGGTTTTACCTGTACCAGGTCCAGCAATCACCATCACTGGTCCCTCAATGGTATCCACTGCCTTTTTTTGTGCCGCGTTTAATTTTTTATAAACCTTTTCAAAGGCCAGCTGCTGCTCTGCTTTACTAATCATGGGTTAAAATTAATGGCTTTGTAGCGATTTCATACAACAAAATGCCAAAAGCATTGTTAATCAGGTATGTCAAAAGTTTATACCATCCATACCGAGCAATTTATCCCAATTTCGTTGAAAGAAGCCTGGGATTTCTTTAGTAGTCCAGCTAATTTGGCTAAAATCACCCCGGCCAAGATGGGGTTCAATATCATCAGCAAATTCCATGGTGAAAAAATGTATCCTGGTCAAATCATTGAATACAAGGTGAAGCCGCTCTTAAACATCCCTTTATATTGGATGACCGAAATTACCCATGTACAAGAAGGGGCCTATTTTGTAGACGAACAACGATTTGGTCCTTATACCATGTGGCACCACCAACACCATTTTAAAGCAGTGCCGGGTGGGGTTAAAATGGATGATATTGTCCATTACAAAATCCCAATGGGATTCTTGGGGGATATTGCGCAAGTGCTTTTTGTCAAAAAGCAGCTACAGGACATTTTTGATTTCCGTTTTAAAGCGGTGGAGGAAAAGTGGGGTGCTTACAAGCCTTAGTATTTCTCTTTAAAATTTATTTTAAAAAATAGTTCCCTATTCTGATTTTTGAGTACAGAAAATGTATCAACTTTGGTGTCTAGATTATTTATCCATGGTACAAAATTCAGGGCACCAGCAAAAACTTTCAGTCGCTGGTTTAATCGTAACGCTAGGTATTATTTACGGCGATATCGGTACTTCTCCACTTTATGTGTTTAAGTCTATCATCAATCACAAAATCATCACAGAGCAATTAGTATACGGAGCGATCTCTTGTGTGTTTTGGACACTTACTTTACAGACTACATTTAAATATGTCTTTCTAACTTTAAGAGCAGACAACCGCGGAGAAGGGGGTATCTTCTCTTTGTTTGCGTTAATTCGTAGGTATGTAAAATGGATCTACATCCCAGCAATCATAGGTGCAGCCATGTTATTGGCGGATGGTATGATCACGCCACCCATCTCTGTTTCTTCAGCAATTGAAGGACTTGGTGGTGTGAAAGGTTTGGAGAAAATTATAGTTCCAGGAAATAATATAACAGTAGGAATTGTGATTGGCATTATTTCTTTGATCTTTTTCTTTCAACGTTTTGGTACCAAAATTGTTGGTTTTGCTTTTGGGCCAATCATGGTCTTATGGTTTTCTATGATTTTTTTATTGGGCTTTTTTCAAGTGGTGGAGCATACAGAGATTCTGAAATCCTTCAATCCTTATTATGCTTATGATCTATTAACCAATTATCCTAAAGGCTTTTGGTTGCTTGGTGCTGTTTTTCTTTGTACTACAGGTGCAGAGGCATTGTATAGTGACTTAGGACATTGTGGACGTAAGAATATTCAAGTGAGTTGGATGTTTGTTAAACTAGCACTTGTGATGAACTATATGGGACAGGGTGCATGGTTGATTCAACATATTGGACAACCAATGGATGGCTTGAATCCTTTTTATGAAATCATGCCACATTGGTTCTTATTAATCGGTATTGGCGTAGCCACAGTGGCAGCAATTATTGCTAGCCAAGCTTTAATTAGTGGTTCATTCACTTTAATTAATGAAGCCATTAGTTTAAATTTTTGGCCGCGTGTAACCGTTAAATTTCCGACCGATCAAAAAGGTCAAATTTATATTCCTAGTTTGAATTTTATATTATGGATTGGATGCATCACCATGTGTTTATTTTTTAGAAAGAGTGAACATATGGAAGCGGCCTATGGATTCTCTATTATTATTACCATGATCATGACGACCATCTTAATGAATTTTTATTTATTGAATGTGAGGAGATGGGGACAAACGATTGTAGCATTGATTATCTCTATTTTTAGTATTGTTGAAATTTCATTTTTCGTAGCCAATGTTGTTAAGATTAAGGAAAGCTATATCACTTTTGTTTTTTCACTGAGTATGATATTGGTGATGTTGGTTTGGCATCGTGCAAGAAAAATTGCAAATCGATATTTAGATTTCGTGAAACTAGGCACTTATCTAGATCAACTAGCTACCTTAAGTGCAGATAAAGATGTGCCAAAATATGCGACACACTTGGTGTACTTAACTAAAGCCAATAACCACAGAGAAATTGAACATCGTATCATAGATTCCATTTTAAATAAAAAACCAAAACGCGCTGATATTTATTGGTTCATTCATATTGACCGTACCGATTCTCCATATGGTATGTCTTATAGTATTCGAGAATTAATTGATGATAAAGTAATGCGTGTTGATTTTAAATTAGGTTTCCGTATTCAGCCGCGTGTAAATGTGTTGTTCAAGAAAGTTATGCAAGAATTGAATGAGTGCCAAGAATTGGGTATTTACAGTAAGTATGAATCTTTAAAACAAAAAGATTTCCACGCAGACATTACCTATGTAATTATTGAAAGCTTCTTCTCTATTGAAAACGAACTCTCATTGAAGGAAGACTTTATTATGGACTTATATTTCAATATCAAAAACTTTGCACAAAGCGATCAGAAAGCCTTTGGATTGGACAATGACATGACGATTGTGGAACATGTTCCTTTGATTATCAAAGCCAATGAGAACCTTCCATTAAAACGGACATACGAACATTAATCTAGTACTTGGTACTTGCTTAATTGATTTTGTTTTCCAACTGCCACAATCCATATTGGTTCTGCACTAGATTTAGTGATACCTAATGTATTTAATTGAATAGACTTTGTCTCTTTTGGTACAATTGCAGCTACCTGATAACCTGTTTTGGTTTTCTGAATCAATGCAAAATATTTTAAAGTATTGCTAGGATTGCTATCAATAATATCATAGCTATTTTCATTCTGCTTTACAAGTTTAGGACTTGTCATTTTATGTTGAACCAACCAATCAATTGGCGCAATTAAAGCGGGTTGGTGGTAATAAGTCTTTTGCAAGCTATCATTCCATCCATTCGCATTGGTTTTAAAACTAGCACTACTAAAATAGGCACTGCCATGCGTATTTTTTAAGGACCTCATTTTTTTAATTTGATTTGGAATCTCATTAGGAGATTTCCACGCAGTATTGCTGCCTGCTCTATAAATGCCATGACCTACATAAAAATGCTTACCATAACTATTCCGATTCCACCATTCAATTAATTCATTGTAGTCCGCTAAAGCATGACCTTGCTCCCAATACAATTGTGGTGCCACATAATCAATCCAGTCTTTTTCTAACCACAATAAAATATCTGCGTACAAGTCGTCATAGTTAGTTGTCGCTTTTGTTTTACTACCTCTTGGGTCCGTAGATTGATTTCTCCAAACACCAAATGGACTAATGCCAAATTGTACGCCTGGTTTTATCTTGTGAATGGTCGCAGATAATTGTTTCACGATGGTATCGCAGTTGCTTCTTCTCCAGTCGTCTTTACTTAAACCTCTTGCATTTTTTTGAAAAGTAGCTTCGTCTGGGAATTCCTTTCCTACAATTTTATAAGGATAAAAATAATCATCCATATGCACTGCATCAAT
>RFSD01000060.1 GCA_009924165.1 Chitinophagia bacterium
TCACAAAATTGATTAATACTGGCTTCAAAAATGTCATTCCTATATTAGATAATGCAGAAGAATTACAATTTTACAAGCGCAATGCAAAAGTGCCATTTAAATTAGGTATCCGTGTTGCAGCGGAGGAAGAGCCTAGTTTCCCTTTCTACACCTCTCGTTTAGGCATTCGTGCAAAAGATATTTTAGAGTTTTATGTAGACGAAATTGAAGGGTATGAAGATAAGTTCCAATTAAAGATGTTGCATATCTTTTTAAACAAAGGGATTAAGGATGATATCTATTATTGGTCAGAATTGAATAAGATCATAAACCTATATTGTCAATTAAAGAAGATCTGTCCTGAATTAGATTCAATCAATATTGGTGGAGGTTTCCCAATCAAGCATTCACTTGGTTTTGAATATGATTATCAATTCATCATCAATGAGATTGTGTCTAATATTAAAAAAGCATGTAAAAAGGCGAAAGTGCCAATGCCAAATATCTATACTGAATTTGGAAGTTACACAGTGGGAGAGAGCATGGCACATATTTATAAAGTACTTGCTGAGAAAAAACAAAACGATAGAGAGTGTTGGTATATGATTGATTCTTCCTTCATCACTACACTTCCAGATACTTGGGGTATTGGAGAAAAATTCTTGATGTTACCAGTGAATAAATGGGAAAATGATTATCAAAGGGTTGTACTTGGAGGTATCACTTGCGATAGTCATGATTATTATGATTCAGAGGAGCATATTAATGAGGTGTTCTTACCTAAATTAAAAGATGACACCATGAATGAAAAGGAAGAAGAAAATAAAGAACCATTGTATGTTGGTTTCTTTCACACAGGTGCTTATCAAGATCAAATTAGTGGCTACGGAGGGATCAAACATTGCCTAATTCCATCTCCAAAACACGTCATCGTCGAAATGGATGAAAAGACGGGTAAATTGGTTGATTGGGTTTATGCAAAGGAGCAATCGGCTCAGTCTATGCTTAAAATATTGGGTTATTTGAGGTAAATTGTTCCCTTTTCGCATTTTAATACGCCATAACGTCCTGTTATTTTATTGTTAAGTGTCATAATGGCTCAAAAACAAATTTGTAAGTGATTTTTAAAATCCCTAATTTTGAGTCAAATAGTAGAAGATATGTACCCTGCAGAGATTGTATTACCAATGAAGGCTGAATTAGTTGATAATGGCTTCACAGACTTAACAACAGCGGCTGAAGTTTCAAAAGTGGTAAATACCAATGGTACAACAATGGTTGTTATTAATTCGGTTTGTGGTTGTGCTGCTGGAGCTTGTAGACCAGGTGTCTTGATGGCTGTAGCAAATGCAACAAAAAAACCAGATCATATCACAACTGCATTTGCAGGTTTCGATATCGAGGCAGTCAATCAAGTAAGAGCATTACATATGCCTTATCCACCTTCTTCACCGGCTATTGCATTGTTTAAAGACGGCAAATTGGTAAGTATGGTAGAAAGACATCAGATTGAAGGAAGCCCTGCTCAAGTGATCGCACAACACTTAATTTCTTTGTTCAACGAACATTGCAATTAGTAAATATATTAAACGCTTTTTGTTTTTAGATGGGTTAGTAATTACGGCCGCACTCTCTAGTGTGGCCATTTTTTTTGCTAATAATCACTTACTTTGCAGTACTTAATTAAGACTATGTATCCTAACTTATATTATTTGATCAAGGACTTTTTTGGAATTGAGCTGAATGCATTAAAATTAGTGAATTCATTTGGCTTTTTTGTGGCGATGGCATTTGTTGCTTCAGGATATGTTTTATACTTGGAATTAAAAAGAAAATCAGCTTTAGGGGAGTTTACGTATACCGAAGAAAAAGAAATCATAGGCGCTCCAGCAACGACGGGTGAATTGTTAAGTGCTGGATTTTTTGGATTTATATTTGGATACAAATTAGTGGGTGCATTTATAATTGCAGAGGCTTTAAACAATACCCAAGCTTTTATTTTATCCTTAGAAGGAAGTACGGGTGCGGGAATTTTGGTTGCTGCTATCATGGTCTATTTGAAATGGAAAGAAAAGGATAAAGTAAAATTAACAAAGCCTGAAACCCGCACTGTGCAAGTGTGGCCGCAGGATAGAGTAGGAGATATTGTATTGAAAGCAGCACTTTGGGGCTTTCTTGGAGCAAAGATTTTTCATAATTTAGAAAACCTAGAAGCGTTTAGTAAAGACCCCATTGGTTCCCTTATTTCTTTTAGTGGATTGACATTTTTTGGAGGCTTAATTTTAGCCACTATTGCAATTATTTATTATTTAAAAAAGGAAAAAATTTCAGTGATTCATTTTGCTGACGCAATGGCACCAACTATGTTATTTGCTTATGCTGCTGGTAGGATTGGGTGTCAAATTAGTGGTGATGGTGATTGGGGGATTGTAAATACCAATCCAAAACCTTTTGGATGGATACCAGATTGGGCATGGGCCTATCAATATCCGCATAATGTGGTGAACGAAGGAGTCGCCATTCCTGGATGTGTAGGTACTTATTGTAATCAATTGCCTTTGCCTGTATATCCAACTGCTCTCTATGAGATTATCATGATGTTCATTTTATTTTTCATCATGTGGAGTTTCCGTAAAAAAGTGTCTCAACCAGGAATCCTAACAGGTGTTTATTTAATTTTTGCTGGTGGAGAAAGATTTTTGATTGAAAAGATTAGGGTGAACAATAAATATGACTTTTTACCATTCCAACCAACACAGGCCGAATTGATTTCCGTAATTTTGATCATCTTTGGATTTTTGTTTTTAATCAAATCAACTTCTTGGTTTCCAAAAAATAAGCTTAATTAAAACATTCATTTTCATATACAATTCGATTTTATTTAACTTTAAATTTTCATTATGCCATCATTTGATATCGCAAGTAAAGTAGACGTTCAAATATTAGACAATGCTGTGAATGTGGTGAAAAAAGAAATCACCAATCGTTTTGATTTTAAAGGAATTCATGTTGTCATTGATCTAAATAAAAAAGACTTCATGATTAAATTAGAGTCTGATTCAGAGATGAAGGTCCAACAAATTGTAGATGTACTTTTAAGCAGGTCTATCAAACAAGGAATAGATGCCAACGCATTTGATTTGACAAAAACCCCACAACCAAGTGGAAAGATCTTTAAACAAGACGTTCCGGTAAGAAATGGCTTAAAGCAGGAAGATGCTAAAAAAATCTCTAAGTACATCAAAGACAAGGGTTTAAAGGTGCAAACAGCCATTATGGACGATATTATTAGGGTAACTGGTAAGAAAATCGATGATTTACAGGAAGTAATAGCTGCTTGTAGGACAGAAAATTTCGGTATTCCATTGCAATATATCAATATGAAATAGTAGTCCATAGGTCAGATTTTGGGAGGTCAAACCTTAAAAATTTGGCTAAAATAGCATTTTAGCTTACTTTTGCAACCTATTTTATAATTGTCACGGCAAAAACCGTGCAGCCTTAAAAATCATTATATGAAACAAGGTATCCATCCAGAAGCGTATCGTTTCGTTGTCTTCAAAGACATGAGTAACAACACTTCTTTTTTAGGTAAGTCTACTGCAAACACCAAGGAAACGATCCAATGGGAAGACGGTAATGAGTATCCAGTAATCAAATTGGAGATTTCAAACACATCTCACCCTTTTTACACTGGTAAGAACATGTTGGTAGATACTGCTGGTCGTATCGATAAGTTCAACAAGCGTTACGCAAAAGCAAAATAAATTAAAGCATTTAATTTTATCAACCCTTTCCAATGTCAAATTGGAGAGGGTTTTTTGTTTCAGGGATACAATCTGCGCATCTTTACGACTCAATACTTACCTTTGTCCTCTCGGAAATGCTAAATAATAGACTATGCAGAAATTAGATATATTGGCTTTTGGTGCACATCCAGATGATGTGGAATTAGGATGTGGGGGCACTTTGTTTGCTGCTGTGGCTGAAGGAAAAAAAATTGGCATTATTGATCTCACTCAAGGAGAATTGGGAACCCGAGGAACAGTTGCTGATAGATTAAAGGAAGCATCCTTGGCGGGGGAGATAATTGGCGCAAGTATTAGAGAAAACCTAGGGATGAAGGATGGTTTTTTTGTAAATGATCAAGCACATCAAATGATGATCATTGAAATCATCAGAAAATACCAACCCGAAATTATTTTATGCAATGCACCTGAAGACCGTCATCCCGACCATGGTAAAGCGGCGAAGCTAGTTGCCGATGCTGCATTCTTATCTGGATTGAATAAAATTCAAACAAGCAATAACGGCGTTGCACAAACTGCTTGGAAACCAAAGCAGGTGTTCCATTATATACAATCCAGAAATTTACAACCTAGTTTTGTAGTGGACATAAGTGCATTCATGGATAAGAAAATGGATTCTATTATGGCACATAGCTCTCAGTTTTACAATCCAAATTCAAATGAGCCAAACACTTTTATTTCAAGTGATTCTTTTTTAGAATTCATAAAAGGACGTGCAAAAGAGTTTGGACAACAAATTGGTGTAGCCTATGCAGAAGGATTTATTTCTGAGAAAATGCTTGGTATACGTAGTTTTGATGGATTGATTCAAAAGACAACATAATTAATACTTTTTAAAGACGCAATATGGCAATCGTAAAAGTGGGTTTAGTACAAATGTCTTGTACGGCAGATGTAGCAGCAAATAAAGCAAAAGCAATTTTA
Source organism: Chitinophagia bacterium (assembly GCA_009924165.1). Classification (GTDB taxonomy): domain Bacteria; phylum Bacteroidota; class Bacteroidia; order Chitinophagales; family Chitinophagaceae; genus Sediminibacterium. The sequence continues at coordinate 4,713 of RFSD01000060.1, forward strand.
AAAATTAGAGAAGCTGCAAAACAAGGTGCTCAAATTATTTGTTTGCAAGAATTGTATACATCACTGTATTTCTGTGATGTAGAAGCGTATGAAAATTTTAAATTAGCTGAACCAATTCCTGGTAAAACAACTGATGAATTGTCTTTGTTGTCAAAGGAATTAAATGTTGTGATCATTGCATCCATATTCGAAAAAAGAACAGAAGGCTTGTATCATAATACCACTGCGGTATTGGATGCAGACGGAACTTATTTAGGTAAGTATCGTAAAATGCATATTCCTGATGATCCTGCTTACTATGAAAAATTTTATTTTACGCCTGGCGATTTAGGGTACAAGGTTTTCAAAACTAAATTTGCTACTATTGGTGTTTTGATCTGTTGGGATCAATGGTATCCAGAAGCTGCAAGAATTACATGTTTAATGGGAGCCGAAATGTTATTTTACCCAACTGCAATTGGATGGGCAACAGCACAAGACGAAGCAACTAATACAGAACAATTCAATGCATGGCAAACCATTCAAAGAAGTCATGCTGTCGCCAACGGCGTTCCGGTGATTAGTGTGAATCGCGTTGGATTAGAACAAGATGGACTGATGCAATTTTGGGGTGGAAGTTTTGTAAGTAATCCATTCGGAACTTTATTGTACAAAGCTTCTCATGATCAAGAAGAAATTGCAGTAGTCGATATTGATACAGATAAATCGGATAGCTATAGAACCCATTGGCCGTTCTTACGTGATCGCAGAATCGATTCTTATGAACCCATCACAAAAAGATATCTAGACGATGAGCAATAGTACCCATCAACAAATACAAGAAGTAATATTGAATGGAGCAACCCCAAAATCCTTAGGTTATACTTTCCCAGCAGAGTTTGCAAAACAAGATGCTACTTGGTTAAGTTGGCCACATAAAGAGGCAAGCTGGCCGGGAAAACTAAATAGTATTTTTCCATCTTATATTGAATTCATCAAGATCTTAACCTTGTCACAAAGGGTTTGTATCAATGTGGTGGATACTGCAATGCAAGCCACTGCAATAAAGATGATGGAAGCTTTGAGAGTAGATTTAACGAAGGTTCAATTTTATATACACCCAACCAATGATGCTTGGTGTAGAGATCATGGACCTAGTTTTTTAATTGGCAATAATCCAGCTGCGCCTAAAGCAATTGTGGATTGGAATATCAATGCATGGGGAGGAAAATACCCACCTTATGATTTAGATGATGTCATTCCAACTAGAATTGCGGAAGCATTGAATTTGCCAGTGTTTTATCCAAATATTATAATGGAAGGAGGGTCGGTTGATTTTAATGGTGCTGGTACTGTGATGACTTCTAAATGTTGTTTGTTAAATGAAAATAGAAATCCGAATTTAAATCAAACACAAATCGAAAAATACCTTTGTGATTACTATGGTGTAGAACAAGTGTTATGGGTATCTGAAGGTATTGTTGGCGATGATACGGATGGACATATAGACGACACCGTTCGTTTTGTAAATGAAGATACAGTGGTAACTGTTGTTGAAGCGAATAAGGCATCCGAAAATTACACTTTGTTACAAGATAATTTAAAAGAGTTACAACAAATGCGATTAAGCAATGGTAAACAATTAAACATTGTTGAATTGCCAATGCCAGCAGACGTGATTTACGAAGACCAGTTCCTGCCTGCTTCTTATGCTAATTTTTATATAAGCAATGCCCATGTGGTGGTGCCAATTTTTCGTTGTGACAGGGATGATAAAGCTATGCAAATCATTCAGGATTGTTTTCCAACAAGAACTGTTGTGGGTATTGATTCAACCGATATTATTTGGGGATTAGGTAGTTTCCATTGCTTAAGTCAACAAGAACCTTCAATTAAATAAGGAGCTATTCATATTCTATTCTTAAAAATTTTCAATGAAGATGATGCGTTTAAAATATTTTACTTTCTTGATGCTATGTATTTTGATTTATGCCTGTAGCAGTTTCCCATATACAAAAACGAATCGTCAATATATAGGACAAGCAAAATTATTATCTAAAAAATTAGCATTGTCACCTGTTAAACAATCAGATAATGAATTGCCGCTTGCAGAAAAATGGGTAGGCACAACCAATTTTGATTTACGCAAACCAAATTTTGTAGTCATCCATCATACTGCTCAGAATTCGTGTGAGCAAACCTTAAAAACTTTTACATTAGAACGAACAAAAGTGAGTGCACACTATGTGATTTGTAAAGATGGTACCGTGCACCATATGCTGAATGATTATATGAGGGCTTGGCATGGAGGCGTAGGAAGCTGGGGAAATAATACGGATCTTAATTCAAGTTCGATAGGAATTGAATTAGATAACAATGGGTTTGAGCCTTTTGAACAAGCGCAGATCAATAGCCTTTTAGAATTACTAGCACAACTAAAAAATAAATACCAAATTCCAGTAGACCATTTTATTGGACATAGTGATATTGCACCAAGACGTAAAGTAGATCCAAATATTCATTTCCCTTGGAAAACCTTAGCTAATTTGGGCTATGGTATTTGGTTTGAACCAGATCCAAAAATTCAACTTAAGTCTGGTTTAACAATAAAACAAGCATTGAGTATAGTTGGGTATGAGACTAAAGACAGCATCGCTGCGATACTCGCATTTAAGCGTCATTATAGACAAGACAGCTCACGTTTAATGAATCAAGCAGATAGTTCGGTTTTGTCTCAACTAATTCAAGCAAAACTTTCAAATTAATCTGAAATAGGTCGTTCATTTTAAAGCATTTATTTTAAGAATTAGGATTATAAAAAATGTTTTAAAATATTTTGCTTGCTAACAATTGTTAGTGTAATTTTGAGCAAATATTTTACTATGGATTTAAGTTTATCAGAAGAGCAGTTAATGATTCAAAAAGCGGCTCGTGAGTTTGCACAACAACAATGTTTGCCTGGTGTAATCGAAAGAGACGAGCACCAAAAAGTGCCAAAAGAACAATTATTACAATTAGCCGACCTAGGATTCATGGGAATTATGACACCTACGGAATATGGTGGTGCTGGAATGGATACTATAAGCTATGTTTTAGCAATGGAAGAAATAAGTAAAGTAGATTCAAGTGTGAGTGTAAGTGTGAGTGTCAATAATAGTTTAGTGTGTTGGGGGTTAGAAAAATATGGCAATGAAGCTCAAAAGCAAAAATATTTGACACCTTTAGCGCAAGGGAAAAAAGATGGTGCATTATACTTAGGTGCTTTTTTATTAAGTGAACCAGAAGCAGGTAGTGATGCCACGCATCAGCATACAAGTGCAATTGATAAAGGAGACCATTATGTGTTGAATGGTGTAAAAAACTGGATCACCAATGGTTCTACAGCATCTGTATATTTAGTGATGGCTCAAACAGATGCTTCAAAAGGATCTAGAGGGATCAATGCATTCATCGTTGAAAAAAATACACCTGGTATTACGGTAGGCCCTAAAGAAAATAAAATGGGTATTCGCGGAAGTGATACACATTCTATTTCATTCATGGATGTAATTGTTCCAAAAGAAAATAGAATAGGAGATGATGGCTTTGGTTTTAATTTTGCAATGAAAACTTTGAACGGAGGTCGTATTGGTATTGCAGCACAAGCTTTGGGTATTGCAAGTGGTGCGTATGAATTGGCATTGGCTTATAGTAAAGAAAGAAAATCTTTTGGCAAACCAATTCATGAACACCAAGCGATTCAATTTAAATTAGCAGAAATGGCGACTCGTATTGAGACCGCTAGACTATTATGTTATAAAGCAGCATGGGAGAAAGACAACCATATGGATTATGTGATGAGTGCTGCTATGGCTAAATTACATGCAAGTGATACGGCAATGTGGGTGACTACAGAAGCTGTTCAAGTACATGGTGGATATGGATTTGTGAAAGAGTTTCACGTGGAGCGCTTAATGCGTGATGCAAAAATCACACAAATTTATGAAGGCACTTCTGAGATTCAGAAAATGGTGATTGGACGATCTATCACTAGATAATGGATTGCTATTTTGGTTTGTTCTGACTACCTTTGTAGCCTATGCCAGTTAATATTGCCGCTTACCAATCTATCCATGCTTCATTAGTAGACCAAGGTGTCACGCTGATAGCAGTGAGTAAAACGAAGCCTAAAGAGGAGCTAATGGAACTATATACATTAGGTCATCGAGCTTTCGGAGAGAATTATGTGCAAGAGTTGGTAGACAAAGAAGCTGCATTACCAAAAGATATTCAATGGCATTTTATTGGGCATCTACAATCCAATAAAGTCAAATACATTGCGCCATTTGTGTTTATGATTCATGGAGTTGATTCAGAAAAATTATTACAAGAAATTAATAAGCAAGCGATAAAGCAAAATAGGGTCATTGATTGTTTATTACAAATGCATATTGCCACAGAAGAAACAAAGTTTGGATTCGATGCTCCTGCATTACATGAATTATTAATGAGTGGTAGAATGAATGGCTATTCTAATATTCGAATTAGAGGATTGATGGGTATGGCTAGTTTTTCTGAAGACCAAGCATTATTGAGTCAAGAGTTTTCTACACTAAAATCCAATTTTGACAAAGCCAAACAAGCGTTCCCAGATGGATCATTTGATACATTGAGCATGGGTATGAGTTCAGACTATGCTTTAGCCATCACTAAGGGTAGTAATATGGTAAGAATTGGTAGCTTACTTTTTGGTGCAAGAAATTATCCAGCAGCTAAATAATTTAAATAGTCAATTGATTAGATGATTGAATAAAAAAAGAGGCTCATTGAGCCTCTTTTTTTATGGTAATTAATCAAAGTACCATCGTAAAAGTCATTAGTTTTAATGTTATAAGTCAAAAAATGAAGTGCGGTTGTTTTTTTGAACCAAACCCTTCCAACCTCTCTCCATTTGTTAGTGATGAAAATTTTCAAAGAAATCTTATCACCATCTTTTTCTAAAACAATAAGTTTGTTGTGTC
>RFSD01000007.1 GCA_009924165.1 Chitinophagia bacterium
AATTGTAAATTTAAACAAATGGTAAAACCAGGCGATACCATGTTGCTTAAATTAGAATTGATGGCTCCAATACGCAGAGGTATTTGCGAAATGCGTGGCACGGTCTATGTAAATGGGAAAGTTGCTACAGAGTCAGAACTAGTTGCTCAAGTTGTAAAAAGAGCAGAATAAAATTACCACAATGACACATCCATTTACTTATATCGACCCAAATGCTAAAGTAGCACCCAATGTAAAAATAGATCCTTTCACAGTGATTCATGGTGACGTAACAATTGGAGAAGGTACTTGGATTGGCAGTAATGTCACCATCATGAATGGTACAACAGTTGGAAGAAATTGTCGCATCTTTCCAGGCGCTGTCATTGGCGCTGATCCTCAGGATTTAAAATTCAATGGTGAAAAAACGACTGTAGAAATTGGTGACCATACGACGATCAGAGAATTTGTAACAATCAACAGAGGTACATCTGACCGTTGGGTGACTAAAGTGGGCAGCCATTGCTTGATTATGGCTTATAGTCATATCGCGCACGACTGTATCATTGGCAACCATTGTATTTTAAGCAATAGTGTGCAGGTGGCAGGTCACGTTACATTGGGAGACTATGCTTGGATTGCTGGGGTGAGTGCTGTACATCAATTTGTGCATATTGGACAACATTCCTATATCGCTGGGGGTAGCTTGGTTAGCAAAGACGTACCTCCTTATATTAAAGCTGTTCGTAATCCATTGAGTTATGGAGGGGTGAATAGTGTTGGATTAAAAAGAAGAGGATTCGACTTAGAAAAGATCAATCATATTTTAGATATCTACCGTTATATTTTTAACAAAGGCATGAACACCACACAGGCACTTGCTTTTATAGAGGAAGAGTTACCAGCAACAGATGAGCGAGATGAAATTGTTACTTTTATTAGAGATAGTGGAAGAGGCATCATCAAACGTTTTATGAAAGGTGCACTAGAAGATGAATAATATGCGAATTCAAGTTACCGCTGCATCCAAAAGATTCAACACAGAATGGATTTTCTCCAATCTTAATTTCAATTTTACCACTGGTCAACATTATGCATTGATTGGTAATAACGGATCTGGTAAAAGTACGTTGTTACAAATTATTGCAGGATATATTGGACTTACAAAAGGAGACATTCAATGGATAAGTACAAGTAATGAAACCATTGACAGTACAAATATTTTTCACTATATAAGTATTGCTGCTCCTTATTTAGAACTGGTAGAAGAGTTCACTGCCTTAGAACAAATCGCTTTTCATCAACAATTTAAGCCCCTTCAAAATGGATTAGAACCAATTGAACTATTGGAAAAAATTGGTCTTAAGAATGCAGCGAAAAAACAGATTAGAAATTTTAGTAGCGGGATGAAACAAAGATTAAAATTGGCTTTGGCTATTTTTGATCAAGCCCCTATCCTATTGTTGGATGAGCCATGCAGTAATTTAGATCAAGAAGGCATTCAAACTTACCATCAATTAATGCAAGCATACGCAATGCATAAATTAATAATTGTAGCCAGCAATGACCCGCAGGAATATCAATTTTGTAGTCAACAACTTTCCCTCTCAAATTTTAAAAGTTAGAGGAGTGTATTAGCTCCTACTTGCAATCAACAAATTCAAATCGGTATATTTTAAGTTGCATTTCTGACTTATGTAAAAATCAGTCAATGAACCCTTATACAAATAGACCCCCTCTCGAAGATGTAGTTGATGCCAAATAAGTTCTTCTAAGCCACCTTGATCTCCAACTTCCATCATCAAATGCATTAAAACATTGCTAATTGCTTGGCTTGCGGTTCTTGCAAATCCGCTTGGGATATTAGGTACACCATAATGAATCACATCATGCTTGATGACGATTGGATTTTCATGATTGGTTAATTCAGTGGTTTCAAAACATCCGCCCCTATCCACCGCTACATCAATGATAATACTACCTGGTCGCATATTCATCACCATTTCCTCTGTGACAACAATCGGTGCTCTGCCAATTTCATTTCTCAACGCGCCAATTGCTACTTCGCAGGTCTTAAGTTGTTTTGCCAATATATTAGGTTCAATTACAGAGGTCCAAACACGTTGCCCTAAATTATTTTGTAGTCTTTGTAGTCTTGAAACATTGTTATCAAATACTTTCACACTTGCACCCAATGCCAGAGCATTGCGCACAGCAAATTCTCCAGTGATATCTGCACCAATGACCACTACTTTGGTTGGTGGCACACCACTGATACCGCCCAACAACACACCCTTACCCGAATTGAAGTTACTTAGGTATTGCCCAGCAATCAACATCACCGCACTACCCACAATCTCATTCATACTTCTTAAGATAGGATAGTTTTGATTTTCGTCTTTGATATTTTCAATTGATAAAGCCGTAATTTTTTTTGCCATCATCGCAATCAATACTTCTTGATCGATTGCAGATAAATGCAATGGAGATATAATCGTTTGATGCATCTGCAAGAAAGGCAAGTCAGACGAAACTGGGGGTGCTGTCTTAATTAAAATAGGACATTGATACACTGCTGCTTTTTCAAAAGCAATTTCTGCGCCGGCGTCTGCATAATCTTTATCTGTATAACGACTTCCTTTTCCTGCGCCAGATTCAACCAATACACGGTGTCCATTGGCTACCAAAACGCCAACTGCTTCTGGGATTAAACCAACCCTATTTTCTTGGAACGCAGTTTCCTTTGGGATTCCAATCAACAATGGTTTTGCGTTATGAGGAATGTCCAATACCTCTTCCTGAGTTTCATAGGAAAATGAAGGATGAATTTGTGGCTTGGTTACACTCATATGAAATATTTTCATGAAGATACAAAAATACCAGAGATCCTAGAATAGGGAAAGGCCTATTCCAGTGAGGTCTCTTAATGGTTGATATAAATTCTTCGACGATTGGGGTCAAGTATTTCAATATGGATCAATACTGCGTTATCAGGCACCAGATTAGGTGCTTTTTCTGGCCATTCCACCAAGGACATATCGGCTTCTTCTAATGCTGCTTCTACCCCAGCTTGTCTTGCCTCAGCCTCATTTTCTAAACGATACCAATCCATATGGTATATCAACTTGCCCTGTACTTCATATTCGTTCATGATGGAGAATGTAGGACTTGACATGGCTTCTTGAATACCCATTGCCTTCCCTATTGCAGCAATCAGGGTTGTCTTACCAGCACCCATCGGTGCTTGAAAGACCCAAACAGATTTTGATGCATATTGCTGCACCAATTGGGTGGCAATTTCATTGGTCTGTTCAAGGTTGTAGATGGAATCCATATTGCAAATATAAAGCTTCAAATACAATCCTAAAATGGTTTCGTACCTTTGTCAAATAAATACATCATCATGGAAAACATTCAATGGAAGGTAGATGGTATGAGTTGTACCAATTGTGCGTTATCCATTCACAAATACCTTAGTAGTCAAGGCATCCATGAGCCAAAAGTCAACTTCATGGAGGGCGAAGTGCAATTTGAATTGGCAGATGCCAGTCAAAAAATCAGTTTAATCAAAGGAATACAAGGCTTAGGCTATAAAGTAAGGGGCCAAGACACAGAAGCATCAAGTAAAAAATGGTTGGACAATAATAAAGAACGTGCCTTCTTCTCTCTGATCTTTACCATTCCACTCCTTTTGCATATGATACCTGGCCTACATATACATTGGTTAATGAACCCTTATGTGCAATTGGCATTGACATTACCGGTTTTTATTGTAGGCATGAACTACTTTGGGAAAAGTGCATACAATAGTTTACTAAATGGCATTCCCAATATGAATGTATTAGTCTCTATTGGCGCGGTGGCATCTTTTAGTTATAGTTTATACGGTACCATCATTGGACAAGGAGCACAATTTGCTTATTACGAAACAACAGCAACGATTTTAACCTTTGTATTTTTTGGTAATTATTTAGAAGACGCTTCAATTGCATCTACCCAACGTGCTTTAAAAGATTTAGTAAAAGCACAGAAAGTAATGGCCAATATGATTGTCTTTGATGAACATCATAAAGAAATTATTTTTAATGTAAGTGCAGATACTTTAAAAGTAGGTGATATTTTATTGATTAATTCAGGCGAAACGGTGCCGATGGATTGTAAAATATTATCTGGGGAAGCAGAAGTCAACGAAGCCATTGTGACTGGAGAAAGCATCCCAGTGCATCGTGCCATGAAGGATATATTATTGGGAGGTAGTACAATCGAAAATGGTACAATTAAAGCATATGTAACTGCTGTAGGGGATCAAACTGTGTTAGCGAATATTTTAAAAATGGTGAAAGCAGCACAAGGCGAAAAACCACCTGTACAAATTTTAGCGGATAAAATTAGCGCCATTTTTGTACCATTGGTGCTGGTAATCGCTTTACTTACTTTAATTGGGAATTACTTTTTAACCAACATTGGATTTAGTGAAAGCATGTTAAGATCTATTGCGGTATTGGTGATTTCTTGTCCATGCGCCATGGGATTGGCAACGCCAGCAGCAATAGCAGTAGGACTTGGCAGAGGTGCCCGAAATGGAGTCTTATTTAAAAATGCAAAAAGTTTAGAAACTTTTAAAGACATCAAGCAAGTTGTTTTTGATAAAACTGGCACCTTAACAACTGGTCAATTTGAGCTAAGTGGTTTTCATATTGTAGAAAATGAGCAAGCTCCAATTTCAGAAGACGCATTCAAAGTACTCGCCTACTCTTTAGAAAAATATTCCAATCATCCCATTGCCAATTGTATTAAAACAACATGGACTAGCAAAGAAGGCATTCAATGGGCACAAATAGAAGAAGTGAAAGGGATGGGTATTCAAGCTACAGATAAAGAAGGAAATACTTATTGGGCAGGCTCCTTTAAAACATTAAGTGATAAAACAACAGAAGATGGTCATAATATCTATATTCAAAAAAACAATCAATTGATTGGATGGATTGATGTGGCAGATCAAATTAGATCAGAAGCAAAAGAAGTCATTGATCATTTACACCGTCAAGGCATCAGTACAATTTTATTAAGTGGCGATAGGGCATCAAAATGTAAACTAGTCGGAGAAGTTTTGGGGATTCAAAAAATTATTGCAGAACAAAGTCCTTCCGAAAAATTAGCAACACTGGATGCACTAATTAAAATAGCACCTACTGCGATGGTGGGTGATGGTATCAATGATGCACCTGCATTGGCAAAAGCCACTATTGGTATTTCATTGAGCAATGCATCCCATATAGCCATACAAAGTGCTCAGGTGGTCTTAATGAATAATGGTTTAAAGAATCTACCTATGTCCTTGGTATTAGGAAGGAAAACATACGAGACCATTAAAGAAAATTTAGCATGGGCATTCTCATATAACATCATTGCGATCCCTGTGGCCGCTCTAGGATTTCTTGGTACATGGGGGCCAACCTATGGCGCCATGATTATGGCACTAAGTGATGTGGTATTGGCCTTGAATTCACTTAGGTTATTTAAAAAGAAATTAAATTAAAAGACTCAATACAATGATAAATTGGAAGCCTTAGTTGATATTTTAAAAAAGCATTGGAACTATGATGGCTTTAGGCCGCAGCAATTAGCTGTGATTGAATCCATCCTTGCTGGTAAAGATACGCTTGCACTACTGCCAACCGGCGCGGGAAAGTCTATCTGCTTTCAAGTACCCACCATCTACCAAAGAGGCATCTGTATTGTGATTAGCCCATTGATAGCACTCATGCAAGACCAAGTGAAAGACTTAGTCTCAAAAAACTTAAAAGCTGTTTTATTAGGGAGTCAATTAACTGCGTATGAGGAGTCTATCGTTTTTAAGGATATTGAAGCAAAAAAATACCAATTCATTTATTGTTCTCCAGAAAAATTAGCACAAAAACATTTTCAAACTTTACTAAGCGGACTACCTATTCAATTGTTTGCTATTGATGAAGCACATTGCATATCACAATGGGGTTATGATTTTAGACCAAGCTATCGTAAGTTAGATTTTATAAAAAAAACTTTTCCTACAATTCCCATTTTAGCAATGACGGCTTCTGCCATTCCCTTAGTACAAAAAGACATGTTGGTGCAATTGGGCGTGCAGGATGCCAATTTAATTACAGATCAATTTTTAAGACCAAATCTTAGCTATCAAGTCAAAAAAGAAACAGTTAAATTATTTGTATTAAAGAATTTACTAAAAGACATGAGTGGATCTGTGATCATCTATTGCAATACTAGAAACAATGTGGCCCAACTTACTAGCATGCTGAGCAGTTATGGTTTTAATGTGGCAGGTTACCATGCGGGCATGGAATTAAATGAACGCAAAAAAGTGCAGGAAGATTGGATGCAAGACAAGACTCAGGTGATTGTCTCTACCAGTGCATTTGGGATGGGTATTAATAAAACCAATGTGCGTGCAGTGATTCACTTTGACATTCCTGGAAGCATTGAACAATATTACCAAGAAGCAGGTAGAGCAGGCAGAGATGGATTGCCAGCAAAAGCCATTTTACTCTACCAACAAAATGACCTAGACTATTGGAATCAATTACAGGAAAAAAAGATACCCCCAATTCAGGTGATTAAAAATGTATTTCAAGATTTAGCTGATTTTGTTCAGTTGCCGGTCGGCATGGGTGAACAACAACAGTTTTTATTTGACTTCGAGCTATTTTGTTTACAATTTAAATGGGATAAAATCATCGCAAGAAATGCATTGCAATGGATAGAACAAGAGGGGCATGTAAAATTTTCACCAAGTTCTTTCAAGCCCACATTAGTTCAAGTTATTGAAAACAGAATTAGTATTCAATTATTTGAGAAACAATATCCTGAAACTGGTTTTGTTTTACAAACCTTATTGAGGACCTATGGAGGTATTTTAGATAGTCCTCAATATATCAATGAAGGTGTACTTGCAAAATTATTGCAACGTGATATTGAATTTGTTCAAACTCAATTATACCAACTGCAACAATATGGCATGATTTCATTGGAGCAAAAAGCAAATCAACCGATTGTGCAATTTAGGTGGAATAGGGCATCTGCAGAATTCATGACCCTTAATTTAGACGAATACCAAGCTAGGAAATTAGCGTTTGAGGACCGAATTCAAGCAATGAGAGATTATATTTGCAATAGATTAGTGAGATGTAGAAACGTATTTCTTGCAAAATATTTTGGAGAAAAAGCACCACAAAGCTGCGGAATATGCGACCTTTGTATCACTAATATGCATTAGATAACTAATAAGCATTAGGTATATTTTTAACAAAAGATTGGAATCCCATTTTATAGTTTAAAAAATAAAATGTGTTTCTTTACACAAAGCATTTAAATATGGAAGAAAAGAAGAAGTATAAAATCCTTTTATGCGAAGACGATAGCAACTTAGGTTTGGTTTTAAAAAACTTTTTAGAACTAAATGATTATGAAGTGACCCTTGAAAGAGATGGTAGACTTGGCCTTGGTGCTTTTCAACGCGAAAAATTTGACCTTTGTTTATTAGATGTCATGATGCCCAATGTAGATGGTTTTACATTGGCCGAAGAAATTAGAGATATTGATCCAGATGTACCTTTGTTCTTTTTAAGTGCGAAAACATTAAAAGAAGATATCCTACAAGGATACAGATTAGGTGCAGATGATTATATCACTAAGCCATTTGATAGCGATGTATTAATGCATAAAATCAAAGCCATTATCAAACGCAACGAGGAAGATCATAAAGTAACAGACAATCTTGAATTTGAATTAGGCGCTTATCATTTCAATCCAAAGTTGAGAGAATTAAAAATCAAAGATGTTACACAAGTGCTTTCTCCAAAAGAAAATGAATTATTAAAAATGCTTGCAGAATATAAGAACGATTTATTGACCAGAGAAAAAGCATTGAAAAAAATATGGGGTAGTGATACTTACTTTAATGGAAGAAGTATGGACGTGTATATTGCTAAGTTGAGAAAATATCTAAAAGAAGATAGTACCATTGAAATTGTTAATATCCATGGAAATGGATTTAGATTAGTGGTACAATAAGTTTTATTGTAAGCTTTATTGTTTACCTGAATAGTTCTGGATTGTCTCCAAAGCCTTTTCCCTTATGCTTTCCAAGGTGCTCATAGGCTTTAAAAGTCACTTCCCTACCTCTAGGTGTTCTTTGCAAGAACCCTTCTTGAATTAAGAATGGCTCATACACTTCTTCGATCGTGCCCGACTCCTCACCGACTGCCGTTGCAATGGTCGTAATCCCAACCGGCCCTCCTTTGAATTTTTCGATAATTGCAAGTAAAATACGATTGTCCATTTCGTCTAAGCCATGCTCGTCTACATTCAATGCTTTTAGTGCGTGTTGTGTGATTCCTAAATCAACAATACCGTCGTTTAAGACTTGCGCAAAATCCCTTACCCTTCTTAATAAACCATTGGCAATTCTTGGTGTTCCCCTGCTCCTTCTTGCAATCTCTCCAGCAGCACTTGAATCTACTTTTACTTCTAGGATGCCTGCGCTTCTTTCAATAATTTTTTGCAAAACTGGTGCTGGATAATATTCCAATCTTGATTTAATGCCAAAACGCGATAACAATGGTGCTGTCAAGAGACCACTTCTTGTGGTGGCGCCGACCAATGTAAATGGATTTAAATTAATCTGTACTGATCTTGCATTGGGTCCACTATCAATTAAAATATCAATCTTATAATCTTCCATGGCAGCATATAAATACTCTTCTACCACGGTACTCAATCTATGAATCTCGTCAATAAACAATACATCGTTGGGTTCTAAGCTAGTCAATAAACCAGCTAAGTCACTTGGTTTTTCAATGACTGGGCCAGAAGTTTCTTTAATCTGAACACCCATTTCATTCGCGACGATTCTACTTAATGTCGTTTTACCTAAACCTGGAGGACCATGAAATAAAATATGATCCAAAGCCTCTCCCCTCAACTTTGCAGCTTTAATGAAAATACTAATATTTTCAATCAACTGTGGTTGACCAGCAAAAGCATCCATGGCTGCAGGACGAATGGTATTCTCAAATTCTCTGTCCTGAGATGGTATATTTTGAAATGGCCTATCCAAGTTTGGGTTTGACATTATTAATATTATTTTGAAGCAGGCATTGCCTTTTCCAATAAGTGTTTGTAAATGAATTGATTCTTCAAGTCGTTAAAATGCTTTCCTTTTGCACCACCCCAACCATGACGGCCACCAGGATACAACATGAATTCAACTGGTTTGCCTTGATCTTGTAATGCACTCAATAATTGAATTGAATTTTGCATATGCACATTGTCGTCCATTGTACCATGCACCAATTGCAATACACCTTTAAAGTTTTTAAGATGTGTCATGACATTACTAGACTTATATCCTTCAGGGTTTTCTGCTGGTGTGTCCATGAAACGTTCTGTATAATGTGAATCATATAATTCCCATGCCGTTACACTTCCACCTGCCATAGCATGCGTGAATACAGATGCACCATATGTCAATGCATAAGCACTCATATAACCACCATAACTAAATCCAGTGATTGCAATTTTGGTAGGATCTGCTTGTCCGTTGGCGATAAACCATTTTGCCATAGTCATATAATCTTCCATTTCCCAATGGCCCAAGTCACGGTACATGTAGTTCACACCTTCTTTTCCAAAATGTCCACTCGCACGGTGATCGAATGCTACCTGAATTAATCCTTCTTGTGCCCAAGCTTCTCTTGTTGGATTGGAAGACCAGCTGTCCATCACTGTACCTGCATTTGGACCACCATAAATGCTCACCAATAATGGATACTTTTTATTTGGATCCATGTTTTTAGGCCAGGTCACCAAGGCTGGTAATTCAAATAAACCGTCGGCGCTCTTAATGCGAATCAATTCGGTTTTAGCCAATTTGCTTGCATCAAAATTAGATGGTGTTGCAGTGCCTAAAACTTCTACTGTTTTCTTTTGTGCGTTGATCAACGCCATTGTAGTCGGAGTTTGTATATTGCTATATACTGTTACAAAGTTTTTTGCATCAGGTGCTAAATAAACTTGCGCATTGTTAAAATCTCCAACAGTTAATCTTTTCTGATTTTTACCATCAAAACCAATCGAGTATAAATCAATTCTTGCACTATTTTCAATACCTCTAGCTGTAAAATAAATGGTTTTGTTTTTTTCATCAATCTGGCGAATACCTAATACTGTAAATTTACCATTGGTAATTGGATATTGCAATTTGCCTTCCATGTCATACATGTACAATTGATTCCAACCACTCGCATCTGCCTGTGCAATATATCCTTTGTTGTTTGGGATAAAATTAATTCTGCCGCCATTTCTGTCTTCTAAATCAATCCAAGTTTTTTGATATTCTGTATACACAGGCTTTTTTGCACCTGTGGTCATATTTAATTCATAAATTTTAAGGTTGTTTTGACCACGATCCATCCAGCTCAACCACATGCTGTTGTTATTTGGATTCCAAATAGGCCATCCAAAATATTGATCTTCTGCCTCATTAAAATCGGCCCATGTAATGTTTCCACCATCAGGTGAAGTCCATCCAATTTTTACTGTTGGATTTTGATCACCCGCTTTTGGATACCTTGTTTCTTCTACAAAGCCATGCTGTCCTTCACTATTATAGATAGGGAACATAGGCACTTTACGCTCATCAAAACGCATAAACGAAATATACTTACTATCAGGACTCCACCAGAATGCGCGATACTGAGTTGGTCGACCAAAGATCTCTTCAAAATACACCCAGCTAGCATAACCATTTAAGATACCTGTAGCGCCATCATTGGTGATCGCTACTTCCTTTTTTGTAACTAGGGATAAAGTATATAAATTATTGTTCTTAGTATAGCCTACATAATTACCATCAGGTGATAAAGTTGGATTTTTTTCTTCTGCAACATCAAATGTCAACTGCAGTTCTGTTCCATTTTCTTTTAAAAAGACATCCCCTTTTTTAAGGTAGACCGTTTTTTCGGTTGGTACCACATCTGCTGGTGCAATCGTGTATTGTTTGGTAGTAAGATTGTACACGTAATTTTTTGGAGCAGCATCGTCTCCTCTTTTTGTGTTCAGGACAAACTGGTTATTGTCTACCCAACGAATAAAACGCGGTAAACCACTTTGAGGCATTTGTGCAATCCCTGAAAAAGAGATCAAACTGAAAACGACTGAAACTAAGATTGTTTTTTTCATAGAATTTTAATTTTATGCTAGACCACTACATTGATCATTTTACCTTTTACGAATATGAGTTTTTTTATTGGTTTTCCATCAATCCATTTTTGAATTAATGCATTATTTAATACAATTTCATGCACCTGCGCCTCGGTTGCATCTAAATCAATCGAGATATTGGTCCTTACTTTTCCATTGATGCTCACTGGATACTCTTTTGAAGTTTCAGTAACATACTTCGCATCAAAGATTGGGAAGGTCGCATCAATTACTAATCCTTGGTTGCCAATTAAGGACCAAAGTTCTTCACTAATATGTGGCGCATAGGGTGCCAATAAAACAAGAACTTGTGCTAAGATTTCTTTTTTATGACAACCTAAATCAAATAATTCATTCACACAAATCATAAAACTACTCACAGCTGTATTATAACTATGTCGCTCCGTATCTTCTTCTATTTTTTTAATGGTCTTATGCAGCACTTTTAATTCAGCTGGTGTTGCTTTTTCATCCAACCAAACCTGGCCTTTCATTTCGTCGTAGAATAACCTCCATAATTTTTTCAAAAATCGGTGCACCCCTTCAATGCCTTTGGTATCCCAAGGCTTACTTTGTTCCACTGGGCCCAAAAACATTTCATACATTCTAAATGTATCTGCACCGTATTTCTCAACAAGCACATCTGGATTTACCGTATTGAATTTAGACTTAGACATTTTTTCTACTTCTACACCACAGATATATTTTCCATCTTCTAATTCAAATGTGGCATTGGCATAATCTGGTTTCCATTTTCTGAACGCATCTATATCTAATACTTGACCATCCACAATATTCACGTCTACATGCAATTGATCCACTTCCATGTTTTTTACTAATCCCGCGGAAACAAAAATCTGTGTACCTCTTTTACGGTATACAAAACGGGAACTTCCTTGAATCATTCCTTGGTTCAATAATTTTTTAAATGGTTCATCAAAACCAATATGTCCTAAATCGTATAAAGCCTTGGTCCACATCCTACTGTACAATAAATGTCCTACTGCGTGTTCAGTTCCACCAATATATAAGTCTACCTGACCCCAATAATCACTCACTTTTCGATCACAAAATTCAGTGGTATTATGCGGATCCATATACCTTAAAAAATACCAGCTACTACCTGCAAAGCCTGGCATGGTATTGGTTTCAAAATGATTGGCCTTCCAGTCTTCGATATTTGCGAGTGGCCCTTCTCCGTCTGGACCTGGCCCGTAGTTTTCGACTGTTGGCAATAATAAAGGCAGCTCGCTTTCAGATAAAGGACATGCAATCCCATTTTTCCATTGAATTGGAAAAGGCTCTCCCCAATAACGTTGTCTGCTAAATGCAGCATCACGCATGCGGTAATTGACTTTCTTTTTTCCGATACCCATTGCTTCTAATTTTTCAATTACAATCGCAATGGCGTCTTTTTGAATCATTCCATTCAAAAAATCACTATTAGATAAAACACCTTCCTTGGTAGGATTCGCAGCAGTACCGTCATAGGCATCTCCAATAATATTGGTTATTGGAATATTAAAATGTTGTGCAAATTTAAAATCACGGTCATCACCACAAGGCACCGCCATAATTGCACCTGTGCCATATCCGGCAAGCACATATTCGGAAATCCAAATTGGAATGCGTTTTTGATTGAACGGATTCACCACATATGCACCTGTAAAACAACCTGTAATTTTTTTCTCTGCAATACGCTCACGCTCGCTTCTGCTTTTCACATAAGCAATATAGTCGTTCACTTCTTGCTTGTGTGTTGCAGGCACAATCTCTTGTATCAATGCGTGTTCTGGCGCTACTACTAAAAAATCTACCCCAAATACAGTATCAGGTCTTGTGGTATACACAGTAAGTACCGCATGCTGATCCGCCACTTTAAAATCAATTTCTGCTCCAAAGCTTTTACCAATCCAATTCGCTTGCATTTCTTTCATTGCATCACTAAACTGGATAGTGTCTAAGCCCGCCAATAAACGATCTGCATATTCTGTGATACGTAAATACCATTGACGTAATTTCTTTTTTTCTACTGGATGTCCGCCTCGCTCACTATATCCATTGATCACTTCGTCATTGGCTAATACAGTGCCCAAAGCAGCGCACCAATTCACTTCCCCAAAACCACAAAATGCCAATCGATATTGCATCAACACATCTTGCTGGGCTTTTTCATCCCAACTATTCCAATCTGCTGCAGTAAAATTCAAATTAGGATCCGCAGGGCAGCTATATTTTAGATTTCCTTCGGTTTCAAATGCTTTCACCAATACATTGATTGGATTGGCCTTATTTAAATTGCGATCAAAATAACTATTGAATAATTGCAAGAAGATCCACTGCGTCCATTTATAATAGGTGGCATCACAGGTTCTTACTTCTCTATCCCAATCATAGCAAAATCCAATATTATCTAATTGACTTCTAAAATTATCAATATTGCTGTGGGTGCTTTTAGAAGGATGTACCCCATGCTCAATGGCATATTGTTCTGCAGGTAATCCAAAAGCATCATATCCCATTGGATGTAAAACATTGAATCCTTTTAATCTTTTATACCTGCTATAAATATCAGAAGCAATATATCCTAAAGGGTGCCCCACATGAAGTCCTGCCCCACTCGGATAAGGGAACATATCTAAGACATAACATTTTGGCTTATTGCTTTGATTGGAAACCTGATATGCCTTTTGATTTTTCCAGCTAGTTTGCCATTTTTTTTCGATTGTCCTAAACTGATACTCCATCTGCTAAATTTTCTTAAAAATCTGTAATTATACGGTTTTGATTCTATCGGCCCACTATACCCCCTATTTTTAACAAAATTGGGTATAATTCGACCTTTGCAAATGTAAGTCTTTAGCGTTCAAAACCCTACATTTGCAATGCGAACAAGTAAAATTTTAATGCCATGGCAGTATCCGGAAATGGATCTTTAAAGAGAAGCAAACCAAACTATATCTACAGCATTATTGGAGTAGCCATTGTGTTGTTCATTATGGGGATCATGGGTTGGTTTTTCTTAAACCTCCACGCTATTGGAGACAATTTCAAAGAGGATATCAGAATTAGTGTTTACCTAAGGACTGCAGACAAAAATACAGTGGGTAAAATTCAAGCATTTATTGCTGCTGCACCCTACGCTAAAAATGTTGAATATGTGGACAAGGAAAAAGCAAAAGCAATTTGGAATAAGGAAAACAATGAGGACTGGTCAAAAATTTTAGATGTGAACCCCTTGCCAGAAAGTATTGATTTTTTTGCCAAAGCTGACTATGTGAATCCAGATAGCCTATCTAAAATAAGCACAAGCATTTCTAGCAATTTCAAAAATGATGTGGCGGATATACAATATCCAAAAAGTCTAGTGACAAATTTAAACGAACGTGCGACCAAGGTTGGTTTCATCTTTTTAGTGATGTCACTTATTCTATGTACAATCGTGATTATCAGTATAGACAATACCATTCGATTGGCGATGTTTAGTAATCGTTTTTTAATTAAGACTATGCAAATGGTTGGTGCTACAAGAAACTTTATTTCAAAACCTCTTGTTATACGCGCCTTATTGAATGGCTTGATCAGCGCATTCATTGCTATCTTTTTATTATTAGGATTGATCCAGTGGGCCACTTCACAATTTCCTCAACTACAAACTTTACAAGGTATCGGCAATAGCTTATTGTTATTTGGAGGACTGATTGTGATTGGTGTGAGCATCTCAGTATTTAGCACTTACCGAAGTGTGGTGAAATATTTAAAAATGAAATTAGACGAACTATATTAATCTATAATTTATGAAAGAAAAAAGCACAAAACGCTCTTTAGACCTATTTGGTAAATCCAATTATACTTGGATGATAATTGGCGCCGTACTTATTATTGGAGGCATGTTGTTAATGGCTGGAGGTAAAAGTGCAGACCCAAATGTATTCAATGAAAATGAAGTGTATAGCTTCAGACGTATCACACTTGCACCATTGTGTATCATAGCAGGATTTATTGTAGAAATATACGCTTTGTTTAAAAAAGCTTAAACTTCATTTTACATATTAGAGCGATGCCTGCATCGTTCTTTTTTTAATCATACCATGAATACTTTACAAACCATTTTAATAGCAATCATTGAGGGTATCACTGAGTTTTTACCCATATCAAGTACGGCGCATATGAAATTTGCTAATCCTTTTTTGGGGATTGCGGATAGTGCATTTGTAGACCTTTATGAAATAGTGATTCAATTTGCTGCAATCCTTTCGATTGTGGTGATCTATCGTAAGGAATTCTTCAATTTTAAGGATTATCGTTTTTATTTAAAATTACTTTTAGCAGTCTTACCAGCATTGCTTTTTGGCGCTTTACTTAAAAAATATATTGACGCTGTTTTAGATAACCTATGGGTAATAGCAACTGTAATGGTATTAGGTGGCATTGCTTTGATATTTATAGATCGATATTTTAAAAAACAAGTCGAGTCTTTAGACCAAGGACCTATTCAATTTAAACAAGCTTTTTGGGTTGGATGTTTTCAAGTATTGGCCATTGTGTTACCTGGTCTAAGCCGAAGTGCTGCCACTATTATTGGTGGATTAAGCCAAAAATTAAGTAAAAAAGCTGCTGCAGAATTTTCATTTTTTTTAGCTGTGCCAACGATGCTTGCTGCTTCTGCAAAAAGTACATTAGACGTATACCAAGACCACCCGGAAGTATTTGTAACAGATAACTTTATTAATTTATGCATCGGAGGATTCGTAGCATTTATTGTGGCATTGATTAGTGTTAAATTCTTCATTCAATTTGTCCAAAAAAGAGGCTTCTCTCTATTTGGTTGGTACAGAATTGCCCTAGGCTTATCAATGCTTGCATGGCTCTTCCTTCAAAAAGCTTAATGGATTTAAAGATAGATTAGCATTTATTCGTATTTTGAGTGAAACCCCTTGCGATATGCAAACTGCTTCTAAAAAAGTAATCAATGGTTGGGCCATGTACGATTGGGCCAACAGTGTCTATAGTCTTGTGATTTCCTCAACCATATTTCCAGCATTTTATGAGGCTGTTACAGGTGATGGTAAAGAGGATACTTTAGTCGATAAAGTTACCATTGGATCTTTTGAATTCATCAATACTGCTTTGTACAATTATGTATTGGCAATTGCATTTATAGTTGTTGCTATTCTATCTCCGCTCCTTTCTTCGATTGCAGATTTCAAAGGGAATAAAAAACAATTTCTTAGATTTTTTTGCACAGTAGGAAGTTTAGCATGTGCTAGTCTATACTTTTTTGATTCAGCACATATAGGATTAGGATTAATCTCTATGATCATTGCCTGTATTGGATTTTGGAGCAGTTTGGTATTTTATAATTCCTATTTACCAGAAATTGCTGCACCAGAAGACCAAGACCGTGTAAGTGCAAAAGGTTTTATGATGGGTTATATTGGCTCCGTTATTTTACAATTAATTTGCTTTGTCTTTGTATTAAAACCAGACTTATTTGGCATCACAGTGGGCAAAGCTTCTCAAATATCTTTTTTATTAGCAGGTGTTTGGTGGTTTGGTTTTGGACATTGGGCCATTACTAGATTACCTGATAGCCAAAAAAATTTAAAGACAGTCCAATCAGATAATTTTTTTATTGGAGGTTATAAGGAACTGCATAAGGTTTGGTTGCAATTGAGAAAAATGCCTGTTTTAGATCGTTTTTTAGGTGCTTTTTTCTTTTACAATATGGGCGTTCAAACAGTAATGCTGGCAGCCACATTGTATGGAAAAAGTGAATTGAATATCCCTACAACCAATTTAATTATTGCTATTTTAATCATTCAGTTGGTGGCCATTCCAGGTGCAATGCTCATGAGTAGAATGGCTGTAAAATTGGGCAATTTTAATACTTTAATGATTGTAGTATCTTTTTGGATCCTCATTTGCATCATTGGATATTTTGTGCCAAGAAACGGCATTACAGAATTTTATTGTTTAGCGACTATGGTTGGTTTTGTAATGGGTGGAATACAATCCGTGAGCAGAAGTACTTATGCTAAACTAATGCCAGAAACAAAAGACACGGCCTCTTTCTTTAGCTTTTATGATGTCACAGAAAAAATTGCTATTGTGATTGGTATGTTTAGCTTTGGTTTTATCATTGAATTAACAGGCTCTCAAAAAAATGCCGTCCTTGGATTATGTGTGTTTTTTATCATTGGCTTAATTTTGTTATATAGAACTTCTTTAAAAAATAAATATGCAAATTTATAGTATCCATACTGGTAATTTTAAATTAGATGGAGGTGCTATGTTTGGAGTGGTACCTAAATCTATTTGGAATAAGACCAACCCTGCGGACGAAAACAACTTATGTACTTGGGCACTTCGATGTATGCTAGTTGTAACTGGAGACCGTATCATTTTAATTGATACTGGGATGGGCAGTAAACAAGATGCGAAATTCTTTAGCCATTATCAACCTACTGAAACAAAAACAATTACCGAAGCACTGGCTCAGCATGGATTCAAGCCGGAAGACATTACAGACGTACTATTAACCCATTTACACTTTGACCATGTTGGGGGCGCTGTGAATGACAATAACGGCAACCTTCAATTGGCTTTACCCAATGCAACCTATTGGGTAAGTGCCCCACATTGGGAAACAGCGACAAATCCAAATAGAAGAGAAAAAGCAAGCTTCCTAAAAGAAAATATCATGCCCTTAATGGAAAGTGGTCAATTAAAATTAATTGAGATCCCGCCATTTAAAAGCGATACCAATTTACAAGAAATTCATTTTGCTGAAAATATTACTTGTTTTGTAGTCAACGGTCATACACAAGGTATGCTCTTGCCAAAGATTCAATATCGCAATCATCAGATTGTGTATTTGGCAGACTTATTGCCTTCGGTTGGACATTTGCCCATCCCTTTTGTAATGGGCTATGATATGCAACCCCTTTTCACACTCAACGAAAAAGAAATCTTCTTAAACGAAGCATGTACCAAAAACTATACTTTATTTTTTGAACATGATTCTGTGAATGAATGCTGTGATTTACATGTAACAGAAAAAGGCATTAGAGCAAAAACTTGCTTTAACTTAGATAGCTTGTCGTAATCATTTTTTAAAAAAAGATTTGACGATTGAACGAAAGACTACTCTACTTCAATCAAGGAATTTAATGGATACCTTAATCCTTCATAGCTTTTCATATCCACTTTAATTGAGCCAACTATAATAGGGGTTTCTATTCTTATTGGAATATGATTCTCGTCGTCTGTAACCCAGATAATCATGCGCTCTCCACCTTTAAACACAGCACCTTTCACAAGTAAAGGGGCTATTTTAATGGCTTTAAACTTGCCAAATTTCGTTTGTACAATTTCTTTGCCTAAATATTTAAAATAAGAAGGGAACAATTCATTATCAAGGAAAAAATTTAAGTACACTTTTTCATTGACTTCAAGATGTTGAAAATCTAAATTTCTTACAGCATACACAGCACTGATTACATCAAAAGTGCAATTTGCCGATTTAAATGATTCCCCTTTTTGAGTTACCACTTCGTTGGTCTTTTGATCGAACGTAAGGCTTTGGTTTTGATGAAAAGAACCTTCATTAATGTTTCTACTAAAAAAATATGGTAATAAAGTTTTACTATCCACGATGGACAGGTATTGATCACGCACTTTAAAGATCCAATCATATCGACGATTGGAATTACCAGTTGCAGTCAATGTAAACGCAGACTCCCCTTCCCATTTAGCAGGCGTGACAGTAAATTGAGCCTCACCCGCATTCACATACAATCCTATTACATTGTAAAAAATAGTGTAGGTAATTTTTTCCCCAGTATTAAATGCAGTATTGGTTTGGCTACAAATCTCTTTGGATTGTTTTGGCATCACAGATAATAAAGTAGCCATCCAAATTTGAAAGAGGTATAAGAACATGGTGGAAGATATTGACTATAAATTTATCGCTTTAATCTAAAACCAAGTAATAAAAAAGCACCTAGGATAGAAGGAATTAAAAAATTAACAATCCATATTAAGGTGGTTAATGCAATAAGCATGATATCGTTCTGGTAGAATGGCGCCATTAATAATAAAAACAATTGCCCACGTATCACTAAATCGGTCAAACTGATTGCAGGAATCATACTTAAGAAAAACAATAAAGCCATGATAGCAATGCTTAAATCAACCCAGCCAACGGGAATAGATAACATTTCTGCTGCCCAATTGTATTGCATTAGGTAAACACTATATCGAACCATTGCAAGGGCAAGTAATCTCCATTTTAAAGCAGCATCAATTTGCAATAGATTGATTTTGGACAACCAGCCTTTTAAAGGTTGATTGTAAAAAAACAAAAATAATGCAATGATTGCTCCTAAAGGTGCAACCCATTTTAACCATGGTAGGAAAGGTAGATTCCAAAACAAGGCAAAGCATCCAAAACAAATCGTCATGATAATTTGTGCATAGGAAGCCCATGCCATTTGAGTAATCCCTTTCAACTTTGTTCCTGGAGCCAAAAATAAAGTTCTTCCAACATAGTCACCAGATCTCGCAGGTGTAAAAAATGAAAAAGCCTGTCCTACTAACACTGCTCTTAGTGCTTGTATGGTATTAAAGGTATTTGTAGATGCAATGACTAACTTCCATTTGATGGCTTCGATTGTATAATTCAGTATTAATAAACAACCCATCAGCAACCAGGCAGACCAATGAATTTTAGCTAATTGTACTTTTAAATCTGCTCCGTATTGATTTAAATTTTCATTTTGTAAAACCTTATTATAGATCGCAATAGCACAAATCACAAATAAGATGAACCCAATCAATTTATTTCCAATAGAAAATAGTGTCTTAAGTATACTTGAATTCATGTTTTGCAAAGATCGTATTTTGAAGGGATATCTGTAACTTTATCCCATGTCAAAAACACCAATCATTTTAGGTATTGATCCTGGAACGCAGATTTTGGGCTATGCAGTTTTACAAGGTGGCCTTCAGCCTAAAATCATTATGATGGATGTGCTTAAATTGACCAAAGAAAAAGACATCTATGCTCGCTTACAAATGATCCATGCAAAGATTATTGAGTTGATGGAAACCTACCATCCAGCGCATTTTGCAATTGAAGCACCTTTTTTTGGAAAGAATGTACAGAGTATGCTAAAGTTGGGAAGAGCTCAAGGTGTGGCTATTGCAGCAGCCATGCATTACAATACTCCTGTTACAGAATACGCACCTAAAAAAGTGAAGCAATCTATTACAGGAAATGGCAATGCCGATAAAGATATGGTTTGGAAAATGTTAGAGCGTGTATTGAATGTAAAAGAAAAACCAAAGCATTACGATGCCACAGATGCCCTTGCAGTTGCATTGTGCCATTGGAATCAAATAAATCGACCAGTAATTAGTATAGGGAAGGGTTTAAAAGGATGGGATGATTTTATTCAAAAAAATCCAGCTCGATTAAAAAAATAAGAAAGGTATAGTGGCCTAGAATGTGGATGGCAATTTGGCAATGATTGCTTCTTGTATTGCAATCAACTCTTCTTTAGACAATTGTAATTTGGGATTAGCAAAATTAAGGTCCTCAGCTTGGTTCATTGGGATCAAATGCAAATGCGCGTGGGGCACTTCTAATCCAACTGTCAATATACTCACACGATTACATGGAAAGCAAGCAGCAATTGCTTCTGCTATAGGTTTTGCAAATACCAAAATTTGGGAAAGATACTGGTCTGGTAGTTCAAATACTTTATCTACTTCTATTTTAGGCACCACCAATACATGCCCTTTTTGCAAAGGAAAAATATCCAAGAATGCAAAGAATAGTTCATTCTCTGCAATCTTGTAAGCAGGTATATCACCTTGAATTATTTTTGAAAAAATTGTCATTGCAAATTGGGTAGAACAAATTAAATGGTAATATTATCAATACTAAATTGCATCACACCATTGGGTGCTTGAACTTCTGCAGTATCACCGATTTTTTTACCAATCAAACCTTTTCCAATTGGTGAAGAGGCAGAAATCTTACCCGCTTTTAAATCGGCTTCCTTCTCTCCTACTAATTGATAGGTCACCGTCTTTTTTGTCGCAAGATTCGTAATTGTCACTCTAGTCAATATCGTCACTTTGCTTGTATCAATCGTACTTGTGTCTACAATTTTTGCATTCGAAACTGCTACTTCTAATTGCTTAATTTTTGATTCTAACATGCCCTGTGCTTCTTTCGCTGCATCATATTCGGCATTTTCTTTTAAATCCCCTTTTTCTCTTGCTTCTGCAATCGCTCTTGATGCCGCTGGACGATCAATAGATTTCATGCGTTGTAGTTCTTCACGCATTTTATCAAAAGTCTCTTGGGTTACGTATACGTTTGTTTCGCTCATACCTTCTGTTTTATATAAAAAAATACAACGCCACATAATTGAAGCGTTGCATGGAACAAAGATATCAAATTAGGGTCAAATGATCCCTAATTTTTTGAGTAAGATCTTAGACATTTTATAATAAGCCTCTTGGCTATAACCTGCAATATGAGGCGTTAAAATGAAGTTTGGCAGGGCCATTAAGGCCTCCAAATTGGCCTTTTCGGCTTGGCTATAGGTATCTAATTGTTCATTTTCAAGTACATCCAAGCCAGCCCCTCTAATTTGTTGATTTTGAAGCGCTTCAAGGACTGCATGAGTTGATGTAACCCCACCCCTACAAGTGCTTAAAAAATAGGGTTTTTGTTTTAATTGTTCAAAGAAATGGGCATTAGCAAAATGCTTTGTTAGAGGCGTTAAAGGCAGGTGCAAACTAATCACATCGGCCTCTTGTTGAATGGTTTCCAATTGGACCATTTTAACATGAGGAAACTGTTGCCAGCCCAAAGCCCTAGGATAAATATCATGGGCTAAAATTTCCACATCAAACCCGGTCAATACTTTTGCAAACGCTGTACCTGTATGCCCAAATCCAATGATACCCACTTTTTTTCCAGTGAGTTCATCTCCACGATTACCATCTCTTATCCATTGACCCATTTTTATTTCACCATAAGCGCTGTGAATGCGATGCATTAAATTCAATAACAAACCTAAACTATGTTCTCCTACTGCAGTACAATTTCCTTCTGGACTACTCACACAAAATATGCCTTTAGATTCCGCAAGGGCGGTGTCAATTAATTCCATCCCACTTCCCAATCGACCAATCCATTTTAACGCTTTTGCACTGTCAATTATTTTTGCATCAATTTGCAACCTTGTAGTCACAATCAATCCAACAGCATCTACAATTTTTAAATTCAGTTCATCATGACTTATGGTAGGTTCATAGCAAATTTCAAAACCTTTTTCCTCAAGCGTGGCTAATAAAAAAGGATGCACTGCTGCCGTTACAATAACTTTATTAGACATAGATTAAGGATTGTGCATTTTAAAAGTAAGGTCCGCAAAGTCTTGATAGGTCAAGTTCTCGGCTCTCTTAGTAAAGATAGGATCTTGTAACTGTTCTGTCGTAAAATAAGGCTTCAATGGATTTCTGAGCATTTTACGTCTTTGACCAAAAGCCATTTTTACTATATGATAGAAACTCTTTATAGAACTAAACTCTGGAAATGTGTTTTTACGTTTTAAACGAATCACCCCACTCATTACATTGGGCGGTGGCGTAAAAGCAGAAGGTGGTACATCAAATAAATATTCCACTTCATAAAACGCCTGGGTCAATACACTCAAAATACCATACGCTTTTGAATGTGGCTTGGCGGCAATTCTTTCTGCCACTTCTTTTTGAAACATCCCAATCATCACAGGCACTTGTTCTTTCCAATCCAATACCCTAAACACAATTTGTGTGGAAATATTATAAGGGAAATTACCTACCAATGTAAATTGACCCTCAAAAGGAATGGCTGTTTCTAAAAAATCTTCATTGATTAATTTACCCTCCAACTGAGGATAAGTATGTAAAAGATAGGCTACTTTTTCGCGATCCAATTCCACCGCTTTAAATGCTTTTTTAGGTAGGTCCAATATATGTTGGGTTAAAGCACCTGCTCCTGGACCGATTTCCAATAACTGGTCCATTGGCGCATCCACAAGGGCCGCTTTGATTTGTAAACAAATTTGGACATCGTTTAGAAAGTGTTGACCCAATGACTTTTTAAGGGTGTATTGCATGAAGCAAAGTTAGGTTTTTGTGCGTACTTTTACACCCTAATCAACTGGATATGAATCAAGACATCAGAAAACCAATTATAGGCTTTACTTGCGGAGATTTAAACAGTATTGGCAGTGAATTAATCATCAAATCATTGTCTGATAGTCGCCTACTCGAATTTATGGTACCCGTTATTTTTGCGAACCATAAGGCTATCAATTTTTACAGCAAAGGGATACCTAATTTTCAAATGTCTTTTACAACTGCACCAGATCTTGATAAGTTAAATCCTAAACAAGTGAATTTGATTCAATGTTGGCAGGAAGAAGCGTCCATTCAACCGGGAGAACTTACAGAAATTGGAGGTAAATATGCATTGATCTCTTTAGAAAAAGCAGTTGACGCTCTAAAAAATAAAAAAATTGACGGTTTAGTCACCTCGCCAATTCATAAGAAAAATATCCAGTCTCCTAATTTTAATTTTAGTGGACATACCCCTTATTTACAACATGTATTTGGGAATGTAGAAAACCTAATGCTTTTGGTAGCAGAAAATTTAAGAATGGCCTTAGTTACTGAGCATCTTACTATTCAGGATATTGCACAACATATTACTAAGGATAAGATTAAACAAAAATTACAAATTCTTCACAGAAGTTTGCAAAAAGATTTTGGCGTAGACAAGCCTCGAATTGCGGTATTGGCTTTGAATCCGCATGCAGGGGATGATGGTTTAATTGGTAAGGAAGAAATTGAAATCATTCAACCCGCTATTAAAGAAGCAAAACAACAGATGTTGGTATACGGGCCTTATTCTGCAGATGCTTTTTTTGCAAGAGGGCAACATGAAAAATTTGATGGTGTATTAGCTATGTATCATGATCAAGGTTTAATTCCATTTAAATCCTTGGCATTTGGAGAAGGTGTCAATTATACTGCAGGATTACCTATTGTCAGAACTAGTCCCGACCATGGAACCGCTTTTGATATTGCCGGAAAGGGAAAAGCAGATGCCAGCTCTTTTACAGCAGCTTTATTTGAATGTGTTCGAATTTTATATGCTAGAAAAGGATTTCATGAAATGCGTTTAAATCCTTTGAAAAAAGTAAGTCATAAAATGTTTGCTAATGCAGTTGACGAGCGATTAGACGAAAATTAAAACTACCAATAAATTGGTAGATCTGTCATAAGATTTAAAAGGACAGATTTAATAAGGGCAGGCTTTTTTCAATTTCACTAAGGATTGAATTCCCCAAGTTGGTTCAATTGAATTGGCTTTTGTTTGAGTACTAAAAAACATTTCTGCTTTTTGAATCAATGGCTTAGCTGACTTACATCCACCACCAAATATGAAAGGTAATTTATGTTGGATATTGGCTTCCAAAATATAGGCCCTGGGATTATTTGGATTCAATTTCTTAGCCAAACTCAAAGTGTTTTTAATTTTACTTTCATAGGTAAACCACCTCAATGTAGGATTTACTGACATCTTTGCAGTATATGCTAAACTTTCTGCACAATAGATTTCATCATTCACATCAATGGATTTTGCTCTAGCTATCCATAGTAAAGCATCATTAGCTAGTGCATCTCTATCGCCCATCTTCAAAAGACACATGAGTGATTTAGTCATTCCAGCATAATAAGGAATCAACCAATTGGTTTTATCTACACTGTAGAGCTGTTCAAATTGAAGGTATAGTTTTGTATAGGAACTAGGATTGTTTGTTTGGTTAAATTGCATGACCGCAGATTCCAATACTTTATTTTGATTAGATGACTGAGCCTGAAGGGACAATTGCAATAATAAGACAAATAGGACAACTAGATTTTTCATTCAATGCAATTTAAAACATAGAATTGGAAACACCTTGGTTGATGACATAATTTGTATAGGTGATTTCGATGGTACCTTTTTTTTGCTTCAAAGCTTTTCGTTTTGCTGCAGGATCCTCATCTCCAAATTCTAAAGTAATCCCATTGGGTAATTTATAGTCCTTGGTATTGAAACCAAAAATAAGCTTACTTGGAAGTCCATAGTTGGCATATTGACCATACTCCATGGTAATCTCATAGGTACCGTTCTCTTTTGTTGTAGTAAATGTCTTATAAACCAACGCATCCACAGGATCAATCCATAAAGTCGAAATCACCCAGTCTAGTTTTTCATCTGTTGGGATCAACTTAATTGCCTGCAATGACTTCCCCTTAAATATTTGTACGCCAGATTCGATTGCGATATACTGTTTGTTATTTAATAAAGAATTGATAGTCACTGTAACCCCACCCTTAGGCAATAAGGAGATACCGCCTTCTTTTTTTACTTTCAACAAATTTGGTTTCTTGAAATACACTTTCACCTTGCCTAATGAAGCTTTGATAAATGCGACATCGGTCTTCATCACTCCTGTTGCCACATAGTCATTGACTAAATTCAATTTCTTAGTCACTCTTTCAATCAAGGGATTAGATTGTGCAATGACAGCAACCTGCATTAGGTATGTTACTATAACAAGTAAACTCAATTTTTTCATATCAAACGAATTAATTTTTTTTAAGCTAGCCTAGCTTAAAATATCTTTCTTTTTCATGATCCAAACAGAAGCACCAACAAATAATGCAATATGTATCGCAAGTATGATGATTGAATTTTTAATTTTTGCCACATTTAAAATACTACCAGTGATTGCATCGTTGGAATCACTGACTTGAATATCAAAAAATTCTTTCCAATTATTCATATGAGTTGTAAATAAATAGGGCTTCACAATATTGAACAATGGAATATTTAGTGTACTTAGGATGGTGAAAAAAACTATGGCACTGATGGTTGCAACAATCGGTCCAATTGAATTATTCGCTAAACTAGACATCAGAAATCCCAGTGCTGCCACCGTTAATAAGGAAAAACTGGCAAAAACAAATGCCCCCAAATACCTCCAGAAAACATCTTGTTCTTGAATCAATACTACATAGTTCGATTTCATTAGGAATAAATCATCCGTGCCAAAAATCCACATGCTTAGGAATAGGGCCAAAAAAGCCAACCAGATCAATAACAAAATAGTATAAAAACTTGCTGCCACAAATTTAGCTAAGACCCACTGGGTTCTACTATATGGCGTGGTGAATAATAATCTCAAAGTGCCCAAATTCGCTTCGCCTGAAAGCATATCAGCTGCAATCAAAGCCACTAATAGCGGCACATGCACAAGTAATAGTTGTAATAAAATATAACAAATCAAATACCCATTTAACACTTTACCGTCTACTGTTAAGGTATCATTGATATCCTTCATCAAAAATGCCGCATATGCTTCACCATCAATTTTTAATCCCATTTGAATCACCAATATCAATGCAGCAATTGCACCAAAAGCAATATAGGTTCTAGGCCTCTTGTAAATTTTAAAAAGTTCTATTTGAATGATAGGCCACATATTAAAAAGTTGAAGTAAGTTGTAAAAAATAATCTTCTAAAGAATTTTTTGCTTCTAATGAAACCAAGTCAATATGAGATGCAACTAAAAAAGCGTTCAAAGCAGGGATCTCTAATTTAGGAATGGTCAAATAAAGTCCTTCAGTGCGCTCCAATAAATTTGAACGATATGTAGATGCCATTAATTTTTGTTTTGCATCTGCTTCATCTAAGGTCTTGATTTGCACAATGGTTTTATTTGGATCCAACAAACTTGATGTAGGCCCTTCTGCCATTTTTTTACCTTGATGGATAATTAAAATATGAGTCGCAATTTGTTCTATTTCAGAAAGTAAATGAGAGGATACCAAAACAGTTTTACCCTGGTCTTTAGAAAGCGATTTAATTAATTGACGAATGTCTGCAATGCCTTGTGGATCCAGCCCATTGGTGGGTTCATCTAATATAATCAATTGCGGATCGTGCAATAAGGCAATCCCAATGCCTAGTCTTTGCTTCATTCCCAATGAATAAGTTTGAACTTTATCGTTGGCCCTTGATAACAATCCTACCTGTGCTAAAGTCGCTTCAATCTTAGCAGCCGTAATTTTTTGCTTACGTAGTTTTGCAAACAAGGTTAAATGCTCTTGCGCAGTCAAGTAAGGATACAAGTCTGGACGTTCTATCACTGCACCCACCTGCTCTAAAATGGCAGATCGGTTAGCTGTTAAAGATTGGCCAAAGATTTCAATATGTCCTTCTGAAGGATGAATTAAGGAAAGTAACATACGAATGGTAGTGCTTTTTCCAGATCCATTCTGACCCAAAAAACCATATACCTGCCCCGCTTCTACTTCAAAAGAAAGCTGGTCTACCGCCTTTATGGCACCAAAGTTTTTACTTAATCCTTGTACTTTAATCACTGACATAATACTATAACAATCAATAGATTGATTTGTTGCGAAACCATAGCGCTATTCACAAAAAAACCCCGAAAATTCGGGGTTTTAATTATTCAAATATTTGCTTATTTGTATTGAGGGATGATGCTATTCGCTAAATCAACCATTTGCTTTAATCCATCTTCAGGTAAGTTACCTTTTTTGAATTCAGCCAATATATTTGGTAATTTATTAGACATCTCTAACAAGAAATGTGTTTCGAAATCTTTCACGTTTTTAACCGCTACTTCTTTCAACAAACCTTGTGTACCTAAGTAGATAATGGCTACTTGTTTTTCTACTGTAAACGGCGTATACTGTGCTTGCTTCAAAATCTCTACGTTTCTTGCACCTTTATCAATAACATTCTTAGTTGCTGGATCTAAGTCACCACCAAATTTAGAGAAGGCTTCTAACTCACGGTATAATGCCTGATCTAATTTTAATGTACCAGATACTTTTTTCATTGATTTGATCTGCGCGTTACCACCCACACGACTTACAGAAATACCTACGTTGATCGCTGGACGAATACCTGCGTTGAACAAGTTTCCTTCTAAGAAGATCTGACCGTCTGTAATTGAGATTACGTTAGTAGGAATATATGCAGATACATCACCTGCTTGAGTTTCAATAATTGGTAATGCTGTCAATGAACCACCCCCTTTTACCAAATGCTTGATAGAAGCTGGTAAGTCATTCATGTTTTTAGCAATCTCATCATTAGCAATTACTTTCGCAGCACGCTCTAATAAACGACTATGTAAGTAGAATACATCACCTGGATATGCTTCACGACCTGGAGGACGACGTAATAATAAAGAGACCTCACGATAAGCCACCGCTTGCTTTGATAAGTCATCAAATACAATCAATGCTGGTTTACCACAATCACGGAAAAACTCACCAACAGCTGCACCCGCAAATGGAGCGTAGAATTGTTGAGGCGCTGGATCAGCAGCCGAAGCAGCAACGATAATGGTATAAGCCATCGCACCGTTCTCTTCTAAAGTCTTCATAACACCTGCAATCGTAGATGCTTTTTGACCAATCGCAACATAAATACAATATACTGGTTCGCCAGCATCATAAAATTCTTTTTGATTGATAATGGTATCCACACAAATAGCAGTCTTACCTGTTTGACGGTCACCAATGACCAATTCACGTTGACCACGACCAATTGGAATCATCGCATCAATCGCTTTAATACCTGTTTGTAATGGCTCTTTTACTGGCTCACGGAAGATAACACCTGGTGCTTTTCGCTCCAATGGCATCTCATACAATTCACCTTTAATTGGACCTTTACCATCAATTGGCTCACCCAACATATTGATTACACGACCAACTAAACCATCTCCTACTTTAATAGAAGCGATCTGACCGGTACGCTTTACTTTAGAACCTTCTTGGATACCACCTGTTTCTCCCATCAATACCACACCCACATTATCTTCTTCCAGG
>RFSD01000061.1 GCA_009924165.1 Chitinophagia bacterium
TTTGTTGAACTTGCAATCTTAAAGATTCATAATCTTTCTCTTTTTCCAATAAATCAGCTTCCCGTTTGGATAAATTAGAAAGTGCTGGGTGTGCTTTTACAAATTTTATAACCCATTTTGGATCTGTATATGCATAGGCTCTTAAAGCCCAGCCAATAGCTTTGCGAATAAAAAAGTCCTCCTCTAATTGGCAGTTTTCGATATATTGAGTGAGTAGTGTGGTATTGGTTTTTGACTTGTAAGTCAATTGAAATAATAAACTCATTCTTTGCAGCCATTTATTTTCGGATCTATTCCATTTTGTAGTTGTTAATGTTGTTAGCTCTGGAAATTTCAAAAAGAATTTACTTATGACAAATGAATTGGTAGCATCCACAGAATCCCACCAGCTTTGGTGGGTGATCATCCATTCAATAAGCGGTATTGTTTTACTAGACCAGAGTTTATGATGGTACCCTAATAGCTCAATAGCAAAATAATGCAATTCTCTTTGTGGTGCTGTAAAACAATCTTTAACTAAACTACTTAATTCAGCATGGTCTTTGATAGGATGTGTTTTGTAAAATGCTTTACAAATTTCTCTTCTTAATGGTGTCTTTATTCCGTAGAATTCAAATTGATCCAATAAATATGCTTTTGCACCTTTCGCAATGGTTACATCCGCACTAGCAGCATATAATTTTTTAATTTCTTTTAAATAGGGATGAGGCATACTATACTCCTACGACTCTTTTATTGAAGGCACTATTTCTAGCTGCTTCTAATACACGAATAATATTGGTACCCTCTTTGGCAGAGGTTGGGACAGGTGCATTATTTAAAATAGCATCCGCCATTTTTTCATAAAATGTACCGTAATTACCAGGGATGCTTGGGATCACTTTATGAGTGATAATGCCATTCATATCTGTATATAAAGTACCAAAATCTGCTGGTGCTTCTGCTCCCCAGTCTGGGCTATTTGGTTTTTTTCCTGCAATTAAATCCGCTTCTTGAATATCAGACCTGTTTTTAATAAAGCATCCCTTAGTGCCATAGATTTTATAACCTGGACTTTCAGTCATGAACAACATACCACTGGTTAATGTGATACGGTGGGATGGATAGTACAAGATCAATGTAAAATAATCGTCTATAATAGATACTTTTCTGGTGATTCTGATATCTGCAAAAACTGCCAATGGCATACCCGATAATAAAATGGCTTGATCTACTAAATGTGGGCCTAAGTCATACAATAAACCTGCGCCTGGTGTCACAGATTCTTTATGTTTTTTTGGACTCAACGTGGTTCTATAACGCTCAAAAGAAATTTGTACATCTTGCAAAACACCAATTTCGTCCTCTTGTATTAATTTTTGTATCGTAAGAAAGTCTGCATCATAACGTCTATTTTGATACACTGCTAATTTTAATCCTTTAGTATTTGCCAATACATCCAACTCTTCTGCTTCTTTTGCAGTGACTGTAAATGCTTTTTCTACCACCACATGTTTACCTGCAAGGAGTGCACTTTTTGCATAAGTAAAATGTGTATCGTTTGGACTATTCACTACCACTAAGTCAATGATTGGATCGGCCAGTAATTCCTCATAACTAGCATATGATTTTGTACCAGGGTAAGCGGCTTCAATATTTTTAGTGGAGCGTTCCCAGCTACCAACTAAATTAAATTTTGGATTGCTAGCAATAAAAGGGGCATGGAAAACTTTTCCACTCATTCCAAAAGAGACTAGTGCAGTGTTGATCATAAGTTAAAGATAAAAAATCTTAGGGGTTATATAAAACAAAATCCCCCTGATTGCTCAGAGGGATTTTTAAAAATATTAGAGGAATAATACTATCCCGCTACTTGCTTTCTGATGATATTCAATGCACCACCTGCTTTAAACCACTCAATTTGTTGTTGGTTATAAGTATGGTTAGCATAAATGGTATCAGTTGTTCCGTCTTTGTGCGTTAAAACCACAGTTAATGGTGTACCTGGCGCAAAGTTGGTTAAACCAATGATATCAATGCTATCATCTTCCTGAATCTTATCATAGTCTGCTTTGTCTGCAAAAGTCAAAGCCAACATACCTTGTTTTTTCAAATTCGTTTCGTGGATACGTGCAAAAGATTTTGTCATCACCACACGCACTCCTAAATGTCTTGGCTCCATAGCAGCGTGCTCACGAGAGCTACCTTCTCCATAGTTTTCATCACCAACTACAATCGTTCCGATACCTGCAGCTTTGTAAGCTCTTTGTGTATTTGGAACAGTATCATAATTGCCATTGATTTGACTCTTTACATTATCTGTTTTATCGTTGAAGAAGTTTACAGCGCCAATCAATAAGTTATTTGAGATATTGTCTAAGTGACCACGGAACTTTAACCAAGGACCTGCCATAGAGATATGGTCGGTGGTACATTTTCCTTTAGCTTTAATCAATAATTTCAATGATTTCAAATCAGTCCCTTCCCATGCAGTAAACGGATCTAATAATTGTAAACGCTTAGACGCTGGGTCAACGGCTACTACTACTTTTGAACCATCTTCTGCTGGTGCTTGGAATCCTGCATCTTCAACTGCGAATCCTCTTAATGGTAATTCATCACCAGTTGGGGCGTCTAATTTAACTTGTTCGCCCTTGTCGTTGGTTAATGTATCTGTTAATGGATTGAAAGTTAAATCACCTGCAATAGCAAGTGCAGTCACTATTTCAGGAGAACCTACAAACGCGTAAGTATTTGGATTGCCATCCGCACGCTTTGCAAAGTTTCTATTGAATGAGTGTACAATTGTATTTTTTTCTTTTTTCTCTGCACCTACACGCTCCCACATACCAATACATGGACCACATGCATTTGCAAATACTTTTGCACCAATTTGACTGAACACATCTAAGAAACCATCTCTCTCAATGGTATATCTTACTTGCTCAGAACCTGGTGTGATCATGTATTCTGCTTTAGTTGTCAATCCTTTTTCAGATACTTGTTTTGCTAAACTTACTGCACGGCTAATGTCTTCGTAAGAAGAGTTAGTACAACTTCCAATTAAGCCTACTTCAATTTTTGTTGGCCATCCGTTTGCTACAGCCACTTCCTTCATTTTAGAAATAGGTGTCGCTAAATCTGGTGTGAATGGTCCGTTCAAGTGCGGCTCTAATGTATTTAAATCAATTTCAATCACTTGGTCAAAGTACTTAGTTGGATCTGCATATACTTCTGGATCTGCTGTTAAATGGGCTGCAACTGTATCTGCTAAAGCTGCCACATCTGCTCGGCCAGTTGATGATAAATAACGGCTCATGCTTGCATCATATCCAAAAGTAGAAGTGGTTGCACCAATTTCCGCACCCATATTACAAATAGTTCCTTTACCTGTACAACTCATGCTTGTAGCACCTTCACCAAAAAATTCTACTATTGCACCAGTTCCACCTTTTACAGTTAAGATACCAGCTACTTTTAAAATTACATCCTTAGGAGCAGTCCATCCATTTAACTTTCCAGTTAATTTGATACCAATTAATTTAGGCCATTTTAATTCCCAAGCCAATCCAGCCATCACATCACATGCATCTGCCCCGCCCACGCCAATTGCCAACATCCCTAAACCACCGGCATTCACTGTGTGTGAATCTGTACCAATCATCATGCCACCCGGGAACGCATAATTCTCTAAAACCACTTGGTGGATAATACCTGCGCCTGGTTTCCAAAAACCTAAACCATATTTATTAGACACAGAAGCTAAGAAATCATATACTTCTTTACTTTCTGTTGTTGCAACTTGTAAATCTTGTTTTGCTTCTACTTTTGCTGAGATCAAGTGATCACAATGCACCGTACTTGGTACCGCAACTTTTGGACGACCTGCTTGCATAAATTGTAATAAAGCCATTTGTGCAGTTGCATCTTGCATTGCAACACGGTCTGGAGCAAAATCAACATAAGAACCACCTCTTTCGAAGCCTTCTAATTTTTGATCACTATGTAAATGGGAGAATAAAATTTTCTCTGATAAAGTCAATGGACGCCCCAACATTTTACGAGCCGCTTCTACTTTTGCTGGCATTTCAGCATACAATTTTTTGATCATGTCGATATCAAAAGCCATAGTTATCAATTTTTAGGTGTTAAAACTGATGCAAAGGTAAGCGAAAATGACCCTCGGGACAATCAAAAAATGCACTTTATGTCCACTTTTTTAACTAGATTTGGATATAGCATAAATTATTGAAAATGCAAAAATTGAGAGATTTTTTAGAATTACACGCTTTTGGCGTATGTTCCGCAATAGGAGAACGTTTAGGTATTGCTAGTTCTAAAATTAGAACCTGGTTTATTTATATCTCCTTTTTAACCTTTGGATCCCCGGTGATCATTTACATGGTACTTGCTTTTTGGAGAAGCATGAAGCATTATATCCTTCTAGGAAAGCGCAATCCATTAAAGTATTAGATTACTGCCTTTCTTAAGCGTACTAATTTTACCAATAAGGGTTCCAATAATTCCAATTTCAACATATTCGCGCCATCACTTTTTGCATTGGCTGGACTAGGATGTGTTTCTATAAACAATCCGTCCGCACCAGTTGCAATAGCAGCTTTTGCGATGGTTTCAATTAAACTTGGATTGCCTCCTGTGATGCCAGAAGTTTGATTAGGTTGTTGCAAAGAATGCGTACAATCCATAATGACTGGTACATTATTTTCAGCCATGGCAGGGATGTTTCTGTAATCAACTACTAAATCTTGATAGCCAAAAGTATTACCTCTTTCGGTTAACATCACTTTTTCGTTGCCAGCTAACTTAATTTTATCAACTGCAAATTTCATAGAAGCGCCGCTTAGGAATTGTCCTTTTTTGACATTCACAATTTTTCCTGTTTGTGCCGCTGCTACTAATAAATCTGTCTGACGACAAAGGAATGCAGGTATCTGTAAAATGTCTATGAACTGCGCTGCAATGGCAGCTTCTTCGTGCGCATGTATATCTGAGGTTGTGGGTACATTATATTTTGCCCCTACTTTTTTGATTAATTCCATTCCTGTATTGTCACCTATGCCAGTAAAAGAATTTGCACTGGTACGATTTGCTTTTCTATAGCTTGCTTTAAAAACATAAGGGATGCCTAAGTTTTTACAGATAGTAGATACTTTTTCACCAATCTCCATCACCAATGCCTCATCTTCTACCACACATGGTCCTGCAATTAAGAAAAATTGATTGGGATCGTAAGATTGTGCTTTAAATAAATCTTGTAAATAATTAGGTATCATAAATGCTGTTTTGCGAAATCAAAGTTAAACAAAATGAATGAAGTATCTGAAAGTTAAAAGCGTAGACCTAGGCTGATACCTAGACCCCTGAATCCTGCCCAAGGGCCTTTCATATCTGCGGTAGCTCCGTTTTGATTTACTTTAGATGTTATTTCAAAAGGACTAACCTTGGTATCATCCAATGCTTTTTGAAGAGCATTAACTGCTTGAGTTGGTAATTTTTCTGGAGCTATGAAATTTAGAGTACCATTGGAACTTCCAAAATGTCCACCAATGAACCAGATATCAATCACCAATTTTGTAAGTAGTTGTTTTTGTAGCCCAATATAAGCACCATAACTAGTTGACTTAATCACACCATCTAGATTTGCGCTTTTAGTGATAGGTTTGGGTGCAATAAATGAACCTTCGGGGGTATATGTATATTCTACAGGTACAGATAAATCAAAATTGGCAAACCTAGCATACGGTGCAATATAAAAGCCAGACATTTTTTGCAAGCCCAAATAGAATCTACTTTCAAAAGTTAACGCATTATTACCCATTTGGAATAAGTCAAAATTAATAGCGGGATTATCAATATATTTTTTTGCGATGGCTTGTAATGGCAGACTCCCTTTTGGCATATAACGATAACTGGCCGAAACAGACATAAAATGATTCAAACTTCTTTCAAAAGACAAGTGGTAGTTTTTTAAAGCAAAGCTTGTTAAATTACCCTT
Organism: Chitinophagia bacterium; assembly: GCA_009924165.1. Taxonomy (GTDB): domain Bacteria; phylum Bacteroidota; class Bacteroidia; order Chitinophagales; family Chitinophagaceae; genus Sediminibacterium. The sequence goes on from RFSD01000061.1 coordinate 5,996, forward strand.
GATGATATTATTTCCACCAATTAGTTTTTGTGCATTTACTTGAAGTGTAATTAATAATGCTAGAATAAAGAGTACTTTTTTCATGTTGGTATTATTTTGTGTACTTCCAATTAAATTGCAAAGACAATCCAGCTTGTTGAAATGCATCCGATCGCATAGGTGCCATTTTCACTGTTAAATTATTGCTGACATCAAATTCTTTTAAGTGACCAGATACAGATGCGTCCACCACGTTAATGCCCCATGCAAGGATAAACCACATAATAGAGTAGTCCCTGTTTTTTCTAAAAATATTTCGGTAGCTCTGTAGTGATCCTGCACTTAAATTTTTTAAAGCTGGATCAATCTTGCTCACATTTGAATTGTCGCCATTCGCTTCTTGAATTCTTGCTTCATAGGCGAATTTTGTCTTTGTATACAAATCGTTATTGTACACATAGGTGGCAACAGGCACAGCAAGTACACCATATACCAAAGGAATTTTCCAATATTGTTTATTATATGCCTGACCCAATCCAGGTAGGATGGCGGATCTTTTAGTTGCTTTTTTTGGGGAATGTTGCAGCTGAATGGAAGTACTGTCTTGCGCCCACAAGGTTTGTTGTAGACACAACAAAAACAATATGGTAAGGAAGCTTTTCATCTAACTAATTGTTACTTGCATTGCCTCAAGGATCTTATTCAAAGCATTTAAATCATTGTAGCTAATAGTAATTTTACCTGATCCGTTTTTTTGATGCTGTAATTGTACTTGGGTACCAAAATGGTCTTTTAATTTATTTTCCAACCTTTGGTAAACAGGTGAGAGTTGATTTGGATGGCTTGTGTTGGATGTATTTTTTGATCCAGGTGTTGGCGTCAAGTTTTTTATCAAAGCTTCTGTTTGACGAACAGTTAATCCTTTTTCAATAATTTCTTTTAAAAGGAATAATTGCTTATCTACTTCTTTCCCAATTAATAATTTAGCCAAACTCACACTCAGGCTTCCGTTTCTAAGTGCTGCTTGAATAGCAGGCGGCAATTCTAATAATCGGATATAGTTGGAAACAGTAGAACGGTCTTTACCCATGCGCTCTGCCACTTGTTCTTGGGTATAGTTGAGTTCGTCCATCATTCTTTGATAACTCAAAGCCACTTCGATTTCGTTTAAGTCTACTCTTTGTAAGTTCTCCAGTAAGGCTAGTTCTAATAACTCTTTATCGTTCCCTAATCTGATATAAGCAGGCACATCCGTTAATCCAGCAATTTTAGCAGCACGGAATCTTCTTTCTCCAGCAATCAATTGGAATTTACCATTGGTTAATTGCGCCACAGTAATAGGTTGGATCAAGTCGTGCATTTTCAAAGACTGCGCCAATTCTTGTAATGCTTTTTCGTCAAAATCTTTTCTTGGATTCTTAGGATTAACAATAATATTTGTTAACGCAATCCTATTGATCGCTATGGCTTTTTCAATGGCAGCAGGTTGAACATTGCCTGCAGGATTTTTAAAATCTGCATCCATATTCTGCAATAAAGAACGAAGCCCTTTACCAATTAAATCTTTGTTGGGTGTGCTTTTACTCATAGTACTAATCTATTATTCGCTCGGCATTACTCATTTTAGTCATGCCATTTTTCTGTAAAATTTCTTTTGCTAAATTTAAATAGTTCACTGTACCCTTACTATCTGCATCATATAAAATAACTGGCTTACCTACACTTGGCGCTTCACTTAATCTTGTATTACGATGTATAATTGTAGAGAAGACCATTTCATCAAAATGCTTACGCACTTCACTCACCACCTGATTGCTTAATCTAAGTCGACCATCATACATGGTCATTAAAATACCTTCTATCTGTAAATCTGGATTCAGTCTGCTTTGAACTATTTTAATGGTGTTCAATAATTTTCCTAAGCCTTCTAATGCAAAGAATTCACATTGTACTGGAACAATTACACTATTCGATGCCACTAGTGCATTCACCGTAATCAATCCTAAAGAAGGTAAACAGTCAATGATGATAAAATCATACTGATCGTCTATAGCTGCTAATAAATTTTTTAAAACGTTTTCTCTATTTGGAAAATTAACCAATTCGATTTCTGCACCTACTAAGTCTATATGAGAAGGGATAAGATCTAGATGTGGAATTTCTGTTTTCAAAACGACATCTGATAATGGCGTTCCATTGATCATCGCATCATAAAGGCTAGTTGTGATATTATGAAGGTCAAAACCTACCCCAGTGGTACTATTTGCTTGAGGATCAGCATCAATTAATAATGTTCTGTATTCTAAAACAGCCAAACTTGCAGCAATATTGATTGCTGAAGTCGTTTTACCCACACCTCCTTTTTGATTTGCTATACCAATAATTCTTGCCATATAAAAAGCCTCCTTAATTTGCTCCAAAAATACGGCATAAATAGCAACAATTAGGCTTAATTTTGCACCTTAATCTGTACTATGAAGAACCCCGTTTTTGTATTCATCCTCATTACTTTCTTGATTTTGATCGATTTTTACATCTTTCATGTGATAAAAAGCATGCTCAATGGGGCAAGTGTTGGCATAAAAACAGCGGTTAGTTATGGTTATTGGTTTTTATGTATGGCTAGTTTGGGGGCCTTTTTGCTTTTTCCATTTATTGTAAATCCCTATTTTAGACAATATATTTTTTCGATTGGTATTGGGTGGGTGATTGCCCAAATTACCCTTGTCTTATTTTTTCTGGTGGATGATTTAAGGAGGGGCGCTTTCTGGACGATCGGGCAGGTGGCTTCTGCTGCTGGAGCAAAATTTATGAATACTGAACAGGGTATACCTAGATCCGCATTTTTAAATTGGCTTGGTGTAGGGATTTCCTCTTCCTTATTTTTTTCCTTGTTGTATGGTTTTGGTAATAAGTACAAATACCAATTGCTGCATAAAAAAGTAGCTATAAAAAATCTTCCAGCTGCATTTAAGGGTTTTAAAATTATTCATATAAGTGATATTCATAGTGGTAGTTTAAAAGAAAAAGATGCCGTACAAAAAGGGATTGATTTAATTCAAAAACAAGGTGCAGACCTCATTCTTTTTACAGGAGATTTAGTGAATGATAAAGCAACTGAAATGCAAAATTGGACTCCCATCTTTGGTCAATTGTCTGCATCCAAAGGGGTGTTTAGTACTTTAGGCAACCACGATTATGGAGATTATGTGCAATGGCCTTCAAAAGAAGCTAAAATTGCAAATTTAGAGGCATTGAAAGCAGTCCATGCGTCCATGGGATGGACATTATTAATGAATGAACATGTCACCATTGAAAAAGGTGGTGCAAAAATAAAATTAGTGGGTATCGAAAACTGGGGTGCAAAAGCGAGGTTCCCAAAATACGGGCAATTGAATAAAGCCTTAGATGGAGTTGATCCAAACGATGTCATTATATTAATGAGTCATGATCCTAGTCATTGGGAGGCTCAAGTGATACCTGAATTTCCTCAAATAGATCTGATGTTATCTGGACATACACATGGCATGCAGTTTGGTTTAGAAAATCCTTATTTCAAATGGAGCCCTGTGCAATGGGTTTACAAACAATGGGCTGGATTGTACCAACAAGGCGATCAACAATTATATGTGAACAGAGGTTTTGGGTTTTTAGGTTATCCAGGTA
>RFSD01000062.1 GCA_009924165.1 Chitinophagia bacterium
GGCGCATCTAGATGCGCCCTTTTTAATTACTTCCATCCGTCTCCGTCAAGGATATTGCCAATACCTCCAAGGATACTGCCTTCTTCCTTTCGTTTATAGGTTCCATAAGCTAAGATGCGTCCCGCTAAACGGCTAATAGGTAAGGTTTGTATCCATACTTTACCAGGCCCAGTAAGTGTGGCAAAGAACAAACCTTCCCCACCAAATAAAGTGTTTTTAATACCACCTACAAACTGAATATCATAATCCACGTTCGACGTAAAACCAACAATACATCCTGTGTCTACTTTCAACACTTCTCCTGCTTGTAAATCTTTTTCAATCACATGGCCACATGCATGTAAAAAAGCCATGCCATCTCCTTCTAATTTTTCCATGATGAATCCCTCTCCACCAAATAAGCCTGTGCCTAATTTGCGTTGGAACTCAATACCAATGCTCACACCTTTTGCGGCACATAAAAAAGCATCTTTTTGACAAATGACTTTACCACCAAGATTCGGTAGGAACATTGGAATAATTTTTCCAGGATAAGGAGAAGCAAAACTCACTTTCTTTTTTCCGTATTGTGTATTGGTATAAGCTGTCATGAACAAGCTCTCCCCAACCAAAGCGCGCTTACCAGCCTGAAATAATTTATTTAAAATACTACTGTCCTGTTGTGTGCCGTCTCCAAAGATGGTTTCCATTTGAATTCCATCTTCCATCATCATAAAAGCACCAGGTTCAGCAATAGCGGTTTCTTGAGGATCTAATTCCACAGAAACATATTGCATTTCTTCTCCAAAAATTTGATAATCTATTTCGTGTACTGACATACATTTTAATTTTAACTAGTTAAAATAATACCACTACAAAACTAATCCATCTATATAAAAAAACCCCCCGAAATATTCGAGGGGTTACAATTTAATTTAAAAACCTATGTTTCAAGGATACGTGGTTAAAACCATGAGCCATTGAAAACGGTATCTCCGTTGGCATTGTTTTTTGCAGTCCTTCTTTTCACTTGTTTATTATGTATCCATGTGCTTACAAACATCAATGGAATGAATATAAATGTTAAAGGAGGAATACCCAACATACTAATCCACTTGCCACCAAATTGACGACGCATTGGACGACGCAGTCTTTCTGCAATTAAATACATGGCAGGAACAATAAACAAAGTCATAAAGAAAGCAAAAGCCAATCCAAAAATGATGGTCCAGCTTAAAGGCTTCCAGAATGCTACGTTATCACCACCAAAGAAGATATGTGGATTCAGTTCGCTAAATAAAGTCACAAAATTAATATTGAATCCAACTGCAATTGGAATGAAACCAAGGATCGCAGCAAGTGCAGTTAATAGTACCGGAATAATCCTAGTCTTACCAGCTTGAACCACCGCCTCTCTTGTTTTATAGCCACGGCTTCTTAATTCGTCCGCGAACTCAATTACAAGGATACCGTTTTTAACAACGATACCAGCCAATCCAACAATCCCAAGACCAGTCATAATACCAGAAACTTTCATACCTGTTAAAGCAAATCCTAACAATACCCCAATGATACTAAATAAGATCTCAGTTAAGATAATCACCGACTTAGAAATAGAGTTGAATTGTAATACTAAAGTGAATAAGATCAACATCAATGCAATGATCAAAGCTTTACCAAGGAATGCTACTGTTTCTAATTGTTGTTCGTTCTCACCTGTTTGTTGCACCGTCACACCTTCTGCAATGCCTTTATAGTTCTCGATGTATTGCGCAATCACTGCGTTCACAGCAGTTGGGTTGTACCCTTCATTGGATAATACATTAGAACGCAATTGGATTTGTCTTTTTTGATTCTTTCTTTTTACGCTACCTAAAGTACTAGTAGGTTCTACTTTTACTAAAGAGCTGATTGGGATATTTTTTACCATACCACCAGCAGCCATATCACGGAAAGACAAACGCATATTTAATAAGTCCACTAAATTTTTACGTTGCATCTCCTGGTTACGTAATTGAATTTTGTATTCGTCTTTACCATCTTTGATTTTAGAAATCTCTTTACCAAATAAGGCGGTACGAATTTGCATCCCTACTTGAGCAGAAGACACACCTTCAATCAATGCACGTTCTCTATCAATCGTTAATGTTAGTTCTGGATTTTGTAAATCCACATCCATCTTTAATTCTTCAATACCAGGAATCTGAGCAGCATCTAAATAGTTCTTTAATCCAACAGCTGTTTTAATTAATTTATCAAAATCATCCCCCTGAATTTCAATGTTGACTGGAGGTTCTGTTGGCGGACCATTAGATTCTTGTGTGACTGTAATTTCCGCACCAGGTATACCTTTCATCTCTTTACGATGTATACGACCCAATTCAGATCTTGTACTTCTGTCTCCACTCATTGGATCGCTTGCGCCTACTGCAATATTTGCAATCGTAGATTCTACTACAGGATTCTTTTTTCCATTCTCTGTGCCCAATACTTTATTCACCCTAGCTTCAAGTACTTTTGTAATTGAATCTGTATGCTTCACTTCGGAACCTACTGGTAATTTTAAGTAAACATATATTTCGTTAGGATCTGCTTGAGGGAAAAATTCAATCCCTGTTCTGCCTGTACCCACACTAATGCCAAATAGGACGAATGATAAAATTAATAAACCAAAAGTGGCGAATAATAATTTTACAGGTCTCCATCCAGTTAAAGATCTTCTTAAAATACGCTCATATAAATCCATCATATTCGGCAAAGTCGTTTCTTGGAAATGCTTGATAGCGGATGCAATAAAATATTTGTTGGCTACCACTAACAACATAAAGAAGATAGTCAGGTTGCCTAAGAAAGTGGCACCCATGATATCTAACACAATTCCAAAACCAATTGGAATCCAGAAATTCTTTTTCTTAAAGATGGCAGATTTTGGTTCATTGCTTTTTTCGTCTTCGTGGTTCATAAAGTCTACGGCAAAAACCGGATTCATAATAAAGGCTACCACCAAGGACGCTGTTAATGTAAAAATCAACATGGCTGGTAAGTAGACCATGAATTTACCAATGATACCAGGCCAGAATAGTAATGGGAAAAACGGTGCTAAAGTGGTAATGGTTCCAGCTAATACAGGAATAAACACTTCACCTGCAGCCATTTTAGCCGAAGTGGTAGCAGTTAATTTACCCTTGCCTTGTACAAAAATTCGGTGGGTGTTTTCAATCACCACAATGGCGTCATCCACAATAATACCCAAGCCAAATAAGAGGGCAAACAACACCATAAAGTTCAAGGTAATATTGGTGCCAATTAATAAATTACCTGCTGGTAAAAATACAAAGGCAACAAACATACTCAATGGAACAGATAATGCTACAAAGAACGCATTGGTTACACCCATAAAGAACATGAGTACAATCAACACTAAAACAAACCCAATTACAATGGAGTTCACTAATTCTGTGAACGAAGACCTTGTTGGAATACTTTGGTCTCCTGTGATGACTGTTTTAAGGTCTTTTGGTAAGAATGTTAATTTTGCTTCGTCCACAATTTTCTTCACTGCATCAGAAGTTTCAATTAAGTTTTCACCACTACGTTTGATGATATTTAAAGTCAATACATTTTTGCCATCTAAACGTGCATAGCTTTCGTTTTTCTTAACAGTGTCCACAATAGTTGCCACATCTCTTAAATAGATAGGCGCACCATTTGTATTACGAACAATGATATTGGCAATATCGTTGGCATTTTTAAGTTGACCTTTTAATTGCAAGTTGCGTTGCATGGTACCTACTTCTAAAAGTCCACCTGATAAATCAAGGTTCTCTCTTTGAATGGCATAAGTGATATCATCGAATGTAATGCCTGAGCTTTGCATTCTAAAATTGTCCACATTAATTTGAAACTCACGCTCAGGTGCACCCACTAAGTCAACACGGTTCACTTGAGTGATGTTTTCTAATTTATCTTTTAAATCATCCGCGTATTTCTTTAATTGAACCGAACTATAATTACCGCTAATGTTCACATACATAATCGGCTGCTCACTAAAGTTTACTTCAATCACACGCGGCTCTTGTGTCAAGTCATTTGGCAAATCATTCTTTGCCTTATCCACCGCATCTTTTACTTTTTGTAAAGCAATATCCGGCTTTACGCTGGTATTGAATTCTACTGTGATGGCAGAGAAATCTTGTTGAGACACCGAGGTAAATTTATTGATCTTTACACCAGTGATGGCTTTGATTTGTTTTTCTATAGGACGCGTTACTAAGTTTTCAATATCCTTAGGAGAGTTACCTACATACACTGTTTGTACGTACATCGTAGGAATCACAATCTCAGGAAATTGTTCTTTAGGGAGGGTCAAGAATTGGTAGATACCACCAAGACTAATAAACAACATCAACAAATAGATGGATGTTTTATTGGTGATACTCCAAGAAGTTGGTTTAAATTCTTTAAACTTTTCTTTTATATTATTTAGTGTCGACATATGGATCGATTGTGCTTTTTTAAATTATTTAATGCTAGTACTGATCAATTGACCATCATAGATCGACTGATATCCTTCCGAGATCAAAATATCCCCAGCAGCTAAACCGCTAAGCACTTCGATATTGTTACCATAGAATTCACCCGTTGAAACCATTTTCTTACGTGCAAACAATTTACCGCCTTCCATTACAGCCACATACACGAATTTACCTTTCTCGTCGTTTTGTAATAAGTTCACTGGGATACTAATTGCATCCTTCTTTTCGTAGTCTTTGATTTTTACTTGAGCCAATAAATTTGGTCTAAAGTTATTATCAACCGGTAATTTAGATTCTATATAAAAGCTTCTGTTTAAAGGGTCAATTACATTACCTAACACATTTACTTTATTGCTGATTGTTTTTTGAATATCAGGGAAGGTCAAAGTCAATTCTGTACCTACTTTTATTTTACCAGCATAATTTTCTGGCACTTGTGCAGTTAATTTAAGTTTTGAAGTATTCACTATTTTGATTTGACCTGGTCCCATGAATAATTCACCTACTTTCACATTCACTTCTTCGGCTACGCCATCCACATCGCTATAAATACTTGTAAATGCCAATTGATCTTTTACCATACCAAGTTGTTCCATGGCAGCTTTTAATTGACTCGTCATTGCATCTGCATTGGTCTTAGCAGTCATCAATTGAATTTCACTACCAATATTTTGCTCCCAAAGGCTCTTTTGTTTTTCATACACCGATTTTGCTAATGCAGCCTGAGATTTTAAGGTCTCAATATTTTGTGTTGCAGCAGCTGCGCTTTGTTTAATCAAGGTATTGTCTAATTGTAAAATCAATTGACCTCTTTTTACTCTGTCACCTCTTTTAATATAAATCGCTCTTACTTGACCACCACCAGCGCGAGGGGTAATATAAGACACACTCTCTGATTCTACTTTTCCTTGTAGTTCGATGTAGTGTGTAAATGTTTCTGTTTGGATGGTGTCTATACCAACTAAGATGGCTTTTGCAGCAGAAGCACCACCTGCTTTTTCTACTTCTTTTTCTAATGCTACTATTTGCGCATTCAATTCAAGTGCCTGCTTTTTTAAGCTTGCTAAAGATTTTTGTTTCGCTTCAATTGTGTTGTCACCACCGCCACAAGCAGCTGCAAGAACAAGTAAGCCAATGGATAAATAAGTTGTGAATGATTTCATTGTATCTATTTTTATATTGATTGTGTATTTATTTAAATTATAGTTTACCGCTTGCCTTTAATAAATCTACTTTAGCGATTAAGGCAGCATAAAGCGCGTTCATAAAATTATTTTGAGCAGTTACTAAATCTGCTTGAGCAGCAGAGATCTCGGTATTTGATCCTGCACCTGCTTCGAATTTCTTTTTAGTTTGACCATAGACGTTTTCTGCTAATTGCATGTTCTTTTTTTGAAAGTTGACCGTGGCAACAGACGACATGTAATTTAATTTAGCCTGACTTAACTCGTTGTCTATGTTGTTTTTCAAAGCTGACATTTGGTTACTTAATTTTTTAACTGTTGTTAAATACTGAAAATCTTTACGAATACCATATTCAAAATTGTCTTCGTAAAGTATATCAGCGCTCAAATTGTTTTCATTGATTACATCTGTTAAAACAAGACTGTCTTTAACAGGCATGCCCATCAACATCTTTAATCCCATAAAGCCAATAGTCACACTATTATTAGCTTTTAGTTTTTCTGTTTGTAAGTTGTTTAGTTGCACATTCACTTTGTCCACATCTAGTTTTTCAGCAAAACCACTTTTATACATCGCTGCTGCATCTTTTGCTAATTTTTCTAAACGTTCAATATTGGCGTCTAAAATATTTAATTGTGTTTTGCTAGCAGAAAGCTGGTAGTAGATTTTATAAATATTTGCCTTGATATTTTCTTCGGTCAAAGCTGCATTCTTTCTTTTCCAATCTAAAGATGTTGCCCTTGCTTGCAATGCAATGAATACCTGACCATCAAATAAAATTTGATTAAAATTGGCACCATAATTGGCATTGAACTTTGTACCAAACTGAACAGGAATAAAGGTTCCAGGAGCGCCACCAAAAATTTGCCCAGGCAATAGAGAAGTTGGTATGGTAAGAAAGTCTGTACCACCTACGTTGCTACCAATAGAAGGTAAAGCGGCAGATGCAATTTCTTTATTGGTTTGAATTTGAATGTCAATATCTAGTAGTGCATTTTTAACTTGTATATTATTTTTTTGTGCATAGTTCACCGCATCTACTAATGAAAATGCATGTATCGTTTTTTGTTCCTGAGCCAATGCTGCAGTTGCAAAAAATACCGTTACTAGGAATAGGTTTTTTTTCATGTGTCTATTTAGATTGCTTGATTACTTAATTTTTTATACTGTTCCATTAATTCATGTCCTTTCACCGTCATCAACCCATATACAAAATGTTCCATCAATTGCGTGTGCACTTCTATGGAATTGAATTTGTTCAAAGGAAATAAGTGAAGATTAAATGGAATAAATACTGTTTCTAATCGAAACTTTGAAATGATATCAATGTCAAGGTCTTTTCTGTAACATCCTTCCTCAATACCCTTCATTAAATTTTGCTTGATCAATGAAAACAAAAATTCATCCTTATGATTTTTGATGATATCAAAGGCATTCGAAAAATGTTTTTCCAATTCCATCATTGAATTTGGATTCATTGTCTGCGTCATGGCCTTCATATTTTCCATTAGCAAAAACATTTCATGAATGGCGTTTTCTGCTTTGGACTTGCATTTTTCACAAATAAGTTCATGGTCTTTTAATTCAAGGTTCACCACGGCCTTCACCAAATCATCCTTATCCTTATAATATTGATAAATGGTCTTTTTGCTAATCCCTAATTGATGGGCTAAATCGTCCATGGTCACCTGTCTTAAACCAGACTGGAGCATTAAATCTCTTGCCTTAAAAAGTATTTTTGTTTGCATAGTTTCAGTTGAAGGCGCAAAACTAAAGAAACTTTATACGTTTTCAAAGTTTCCGAGCATGAAATTTGTATTAATTATTGATAAATGGTCTAAATGAGTGAAATTTGTAACTAAATCAGCATAAAATGCCCAGTTTAAGGCAAAAACTCAACAGAAAACAAATTTTGGGCTTCATGGCTCAATTATTCTTTCAAGGGGTGGTCGTATTGGCACCTATTGGGGTGACCGTATGGGTGGTGGTGAGCCTATTCAATTGGGTAGACAATTTTTTACCTAATTTATTAAATGTCCTTTTTCCTGTGCAGTTTGCCGAAGTCAATGGACAAATACCAAAAGTGACTGGTCTGGGATTTTTAGTAGCCATGGCGTTGGTATTAGTTGTGGGCTGGTTGTCCTCTTTATTTTTTGTAGAAAGATTGGTGTCTGTTTTTGATAAGGTTTTAGAAAAAACCCCTGGCATTAAAATTATCTATTCTTCTGTCAAAGATTTCTTAGAAGCATTTGCGGGGAATAAGAAAAAATTTGATCAACCAATTTTAGTGAATGTGGATGCGACAGATGTTTGGAGAATCGGTTTCATCACACAAAATGATAGTGCACATTTTGGTTTAGCCAATTTTGTAACAGTATATGTGCCACATTCATATGCAATTTCGGGCATCACTTATATTGTCCCACCAACAAGAATAAAAAAATTACCTAAAGGCCTTGGTGCCGCAGAAGCTATGAAATACGTGGTTTCTGGAGGTGTTACCACAATGGATGAGCAAGAAGCGGATAGCGATTCATAATCAATGTAGGCGAATCATTTTTCAAAAAATAGTACATGCAATTACATAATTTTAATTCAGGCCCTTCAATATTACCTAAGGAAGTGCTGGATGAAGCAGCATTAGCCATACATAATTTTAATGGAACCGGTTTATCTATATTAGAGATAGGACATCGAACTACGCATTTTGTAGCGGTTGTTGAAGAAGCAAAACAAATTGTAAAAAGATTGATGGGGATTGGTGACGACTACGAAGTTTTGTTTTTACAAGGAGGTGCGACAATGCAGTTCATGCAAGTGCCCATGAATTTATTAGATGAAAACGGATTAGCAGCAATTTGTGACAATGGTGTTTGGGGACATAAAGCTGTGAAAGAAGCACAAATTTTTGGTCCAGTCAAAGTGGTATCTGATACCACTGCAGACAAGCATACCTATATCAATAAGGCCCTTGAACTACCAGCAAATACCAGTTATTTGCACATTACGACCAATAATACAGTGGAGGGAACCCAATGGCATCAATACCCACAGGTGCCTGTGCCATTAGTGGGCGATATGAGTTCGGATATTTTTTGTAGACCTACCCCATTTCATCAGTTTGATTTAATCTATGCAGGCGCGCAAAAAAATATGGGTGCAGCAGGAGTGACAATGGTGGTGGTTAAAAAATCGATACTAGGGAAAACAAACAGATCCATCCCTGCTATTTTAGATTATCAAAAACATATCGAAGCAGGCTCTTTATTAAATACGCCACCAGTATTTTCGATTTATGTAAGTTTACTCACATTAAGATGGATCGAGAAAGAAGGTGGATTGATAGAGATGGAAAAAAGAAATACCGCCAAAGCAAAATTATTATACGACACAATTGATGCGTCTGAATATTTTTATTGTCCTATTGCAAAGGAGGACAGAAGTATTATGAATGCAGTTTTCTTTTTAAAAGACCAAACAAAAGAAGCTGCTTTTTTAAACTTGTGTAAAGAAAATGGGATGATTGGTGTAAAAGGTTACCGAACAGTGGGTGGGATTAGAGTAAGTATGT
>RFSD01000063.1 GCA_009924165.1 Chitinophagia bacterium
AGATTATTTTCTTTGTGCTTTAAATAATTACAAAGAAATATAATGCGAACTATATTATTGTTTCCAAAGCAAATTTTCTTCCTTTTCTTACTTACATTTTTAGTTTTCAATACAGTCAATGCGCAAACTTTAAGTAAAAAGCAACAGGATAGTCTTTATTTATTCAATCCTGGAAAAGAGCGTATTCTAAAAATAAAAAAATCACTTACAAAGACCTTTATCAATTTTACAGACAATCATATATCCTTATTTGGGTCTTTGGTTTTATCAAAACAAAATATCAATGATAATGGGGTTACAGCGCCAATTAATTACCTATATAATAACCTAAACACCAATAATTACGATCCAGGTTTTAACGGAGGCTTTAGAATAGATGGTATCTACAATGAAAAGCATCGCTACACATTTATTTTTGGTGTGAATAGGATTACAGCTGGATCCAATTACAAGAACATGCACAATTTGTCTCCCTTTATAGAGGATTTTACGCATTTTAAAGCAGATAATAAATTCACCACAATAAGTTTAACTGCGCATTACAAGAAATTATTACCAGTAAATGCGATGAACAAATACAAGTTTTATGCAGTATTTGGTCCAAGTTTCGATTATAAAATTTCTAAAATAAGTAACGAACAATTAATCAATGGAGCTGGCAACAGAGCCTTTCTTAATGCGGACTTGGGTGCAGAGTTCGACAATAAGGGTTACTACATTTTATATGCCCATTATAAACTTGGCAAGTATTTAACTAGTTCTACTGTGCCAACTCAATTGAATCGATTTGAAATTGGGATGAGCATTAAAACCAAAGACTTATTCTAATAAATACAATACAAATGAAAAAATTAAATATCCTATTCATCGCGGTTATTAGTATTACATCATTTTCTTGTAATAAAGAAACAGCTACTACACAGAAGGATGTTATGAAGAACCTGCTTGTCAATAAAAACTGGTTTTTAGATTATACATTAACAGAAGGTATGACTTCAACTACTCCGGTCGTATTAAAATCTTATGTAGGTCAATCTACCTATTTTGTTACTTATTTAAAAGATGGCACTACAAAAGATTCAGATGGATTAACTGGAACTTATACAGTTGAAATCATTCATAACAAATCTCAAATACATTCGAAGCTTAAAACTTTTAACGGAAATCCGCTCGAAATAATTTATAATATTATTTCCGTGGGGGATACCAAATTGGTTTTGTCAAAAGTTGACAGCTCAAGTAATCCAACTCAATTATTTTTCACTAATAAATAATTGAAAAATTACATCCTATCACAAATGAAATATTACTATAAATATAAGATCCTTATTATAACCATTCCAAGCATCCTATTGGCCTTCCCCCAGAGCTTAAATGCCCAAAAACTCAATGGTATTTTTATCATGAGTAGTGTTGGAATTATTGAAAATATGTCTAATAATAGTATGGCAGTTTCATTTAATAGTAAGACTACATGCTTAAATATCCAAAATGGCGCAGCAGTATTAACAGGTCCTAGAGCTTCAGGTGTTTTTTCAGTTAATTGTGAACTGAGTGCTAAAATCAATACCCTAGGTATAAAACTTTTTCCTAATCCAGTTTTAGCAACGACTAAAGTAAAATTCATCAATACCCCGCCTCTAAATGAACTTTTTAATATAAGCATTTGGGGTACAGACGGCTTTAAGGTTACGAGAGGAAAAGCAATTGGCTATGAAATTTTACAAGGTATGCCATTAGATTTTAGCATGCTTCAAGCTGGTACATATATAATACAAATAGAATCAGACAAATATAAAGATGCTTTAAAATTCATTAAAGCAAACTAATTCCTTTCAATTATGATTTTCAATAATATCCATATGAAGCTACAAAAGTATACTATATCCAAAGTTATCATTATTGCATTTATAATGAGCATACCAGCTAGTCAGTTGTTTGCACAAACTACTAATGGCATTTTTTTTCAAGCAGTGGCAAGAGATAATTTTTCGAATCCTGCAAAGGATCGTCAAATTTATGTAGAGTCTAGTATCATTCAAACGACTTCTAATGGGACTAAAGTTTTAATTGAGCTCCACAAAACGACAACAGATGCCATGGGCGTTTTCAATATTAGTCTTGGTAATGGAATAAGAACTGGCGGTACTTCCACAGGCTTAGCAACTATTGATTGGTCTAAAGGTCCATTTTATTTAAACTTAAAAGTAGCTATTACGCCAATAGGTGGAAATAATAGTTGGGATTATACGAAAGAGTGGGTAGATATGGGTGTCACCAATTTTGGTGTTGTGCCTTTTGCATTGTATGCTGCAAGTGCTGCTAAGGTAGATGATAAATTAAATTTATCTGATACTGCTACCATGTTAAAGACCTATGCTAAAGCAATAAAGATTCAATCATTAGAAACCGCCGTAGCTAGTAAGTTAACAGCTGCGGACACTTTAACTATGTTAGCGCCTTATGCGAAGGCTGCTTATATGATTGATTCAAATTTTTTTAAATCGCAGTTAGCAACTAAATTAAATAATGCAGATACAATATTTTATACTAAAAAAGTATATAGTGACTCTGCTTTTTCAAAAAAGCTAAATATTGCAGATAGTACTCTATATGTTACTAAAACACAATTATTATTAAAAACATTTGATACTACCAATTTATCTAATCGTATAAACTTAAAAGCCAATACCACGGAAATTACAAGTTTAACTACTAGCTTAGATAATAAATTAAATATTGCCGATAGTACAACAAAATATGTTACTCCCACACAATTAGCTAGTTATAATTTTTCAAGTGGCGCAAGTATAGATACCACCAATTTATCCAACAGAATAAATTTAAAAGCAAGTAAAAGCTATGTAGATGCACAGCTAGCCAATGCTAGTATTGTAGATGCGGATGCCAACAATAAAGGAAAGATTCAGTTGGCAGGAGATTTAACTGGGACAGCGGCAGCTCCTACTATTGCTAATAATGCTATCACTACAAGTAAAATAATAGATGGTGCCATTACGAATGCTAAAATAGCAACAGGCCTAGATGCTACTAAAATTATAGGAGATATTGCTGGGAAAGCCTCCAATGTTAATGGCAATGTGGCTATTATGAATGGTGGAACAGGTGCTTCTACTCCTTTAGGGGCAAGAACAAATTTGGGTTTAGTAATAGGCACTGATGTACAAGCGCCATTAAATTTCACAAGTCCTTTAATTAAAAATGGTACAACCATAAGCATAGATCAAGCAACAGCTAGTGTAGATGGATATTTATCTGCATTAGATTATAACAATTTTTCCAATAAAATAGATGCTAGTCAAAAAGCAGCCAATAATGGAATTGCCACTTTAGGCAATGATGGTAAAATACCATCGGTACAAATTCCTGCTATTTCTTTTCAGAGTGCGAGTGTGGTAAATAGTCAAGCTTCAATGTTGGCAATATCTGGATTAGTGGTTGGAAGTATAGCCATTCGAACGGATGTCAATAAAAATTTTGTGTTAAGTGCAACACCTTCAAGTACTTTGTCAAATTGGATTGATAATGTAAGTATTAATGCAGCTACAAAGACTAAAATTACTTATGATGCGAAAGGTTTGGTATTAGCTGGGGCAGATGCTACTACTGCTGATATAGCCGCTAGCACTAATAAAAATTATGTAACAGATGTGCAATCTGCAGTATTATCTAATACTTCGGGTGTTAATACTGGTGATCAAACTATAATTTTAACTGGAGATGTTGCTGGAAGAGGTACTGGTAGTTTTACGACAACGGTTAATACAATAGGTGGTGTGAGTTCGTCTACAATTTCAAATTTTGATACAAGAATTAATGCTACAACTGCAAGTATTACAGCCAACACCACATCTATCAATACTTTAAATACAAATATTGCTTCCAATACTTCAAGTATTACTTCGTTAATAAGTAATTCGGTGCCATACACAGGTGCTACTACTGGTGTAAATTTGGGGGCATATGATTTAACAGTAAATGGTTTAACCATAGGCATTGGTGCAGCTACTATTTCTACTACTAATAATACTGCTTTTGGATATAATGTGCTAGCAAGTAATACTACTGGTATCAATAATATTGCAAATGGTAATAATGCACTTAATAAAAATACTATAGGAAGTAATAATTTGTCTTTGGGGGGAAATAACCTTTCCAATAATACGACTGGATCCAACAATACATCATTAGGTTTTTATGCGCTTGCAGGGAATACTACTGGTTATTACAATACTGCCAACGGAGGGAATGCCCTTGCTGTAAACTCTACAGGCTATTATAATACAGGTATTGGTAGAAAAGCACTTTATAATAATACTATAGGCAATCACAATACTGCTATTGGTAATATGGCTAATGTAGGGTCTAGTAATTTAGAAAATGCAACTGCCATTGGCGATAGTGCTATTGTAACAGCAAGTAATACAATACAATTAGGAAATATAAATGTCACCAATGTGAAAACCAGTGGTACATTAACAGCTGGTGCAGTGACTTATCCAACTACACATGGAATAAGTGGCCAAGTTTTAAGTACTACTGGTAGCGGGACTTTAATTTGGTCAACTACAGCTGCTCCCTCAGATGCATCTAACTCTGCAAAAGGTATAGTACAATTAGCGGGTGATTTGGGTGGTAATGCCATTTCACCTACTGTCAATAGTATTGGAGGAGTAAGTTCTTCAACTATTGGAACTATTAATACAACAGTTACTGCAGCAACAAATAATAATACAGTGAGTACCATTGTGAAAAGAGATGCAAGTGGTAATTTTTCTGCAGGAACAATTACTGCAGCCTTGTCAGGAAATGTTACAGGAAGTCTCAATGGAAATGCGTCAACAGCCACAACGGCTACCACTGCAGGAAATATCACAGCTACTTCCAATAGTACCTTGGTCACCATTTCAACATTAAGTGCTGTTGGCACTATTACTTCTGGAACGATTAGTGTAACAACTGATATCAAAACAGCTGGTAAATTAGTAGCGGGCACTGTTACTTATCCAAATACACATGGAATAAGTGGGCAGTTTTTAAGCACTACCGGCAGTGGAACTTTAACTTGGACCAGTAGTTCTTCGATCAGTATTTTTACTGACGAGCCAAGCAGTATAACTGCCGGTCAAACTTCATTTACACTTACGAATACACCATTAAGTGGAAGAGTATGGATGTATATTAATGGAACAAGAATATCAAAAAACGCTTATTCTGTAACAGGTACAACAGTTACCTATGTTCCTAGCAATAATAACAGCTACGCCTTGATAGTAGGGGATCGTATTCAATTTGATTATGTTTATTAAAAGTAATGAAAAATTAAATTTATTCAAATGAAATTCAAAAATCTTCTACTATTAATAGTTGTAATGATCTATTCTAATTATGTCAATGCACAAAATAATCTAAATAAAATTACTGGATTAAGTAGTACTACTGCTTCTGTAGCGTATGCATTAAGACAATTAAGTACTAGCTATGCTGGGCCATTGGTGCGCATAAAGGTTGGATCATCTTTTTATGATGTTTATCCCGATGCCGCTACTTATAATTTCAGTTTAAATTCAAAGATATCTGCAGCGATAACTATTTATAATGCTGCGGTGTCCGCAGAAAGTACAAGTGCATTAAGTAGCATTATAACTAGTTCAGTTAATGCAACAGTGGCAGTATGGTATGATCAAAGTGGCAATGGAGTGCATGTATATTCAAGTAATGCAAATGCAAAAATTATTACACTTGGAAGTATAATAACGATGAATGGGCAACCTACAATTACATTTGGAACCTATTCAGCAGGAGCCAATTCAGCTTTTACATCATCTTCAACTGTTAATTACAATACGCAAACTGTAGCCACTATTAATTCGGTTGCTCAAAATAGTAATTCTTCAAGTGATTATTCTGGGATAATTAGTACTGGGGATAATGGTGGATGGGGACTTTCATATAATCCAAATACAAATACACAACAAGCATATCCCTATGGTACTACTGGCGCATATTTGTATGGTTATTTTATTGATGGAAGTGGTGGATTAAATGCTAGTACTATGGAGCTTACTACTACGCCCAAAATAATTACAGGATTAGTCAATAAAACAACCCAAAATTCTTCTATTTATAGTAACAGCTCATTAAAAAATTTAAACACGTCAACTACATTTGTGGGTCCTGGAAATGGCACTAATGATAAAATATATATTGGACAGAGGGGTAATTTTTCGAATAGAAATTTTGTCGGTAATATCTCAGAGATATTTTTATTCCCTAAACTATTAAGTGCTTCAGAGCAATCTGCTTTAGAATCTAGTCAAGCTATTTTCTTACCACCTAGTGTTACGATTACGTCCAATCCCACAGGTTCGATATGCCCAGGAGCCACTGTGACCTATACGGCAACTACTTCCAATATAGCTTCCCCTAGTTTTCAATGGTATCTAAATGGTGTAGCAATCACTGGTGCTATAGCTTCCACGTACTCCACTACCACTTTAACGAATAATGATAAAATAACAGTCATAGCAACTCCATCAAATGCACCTACCAATATTGTCAATGGGCCTAATTTAAAAGCCAATCTAGATGCTGGAAATAGTAGCAGTTATAGTGGATCAGGAACTACTTGGACAGATTTAACAGGGAATGGGAATAAAGTAACCTTGACAGGTACAGGATACACAAATGTGAATGGAGGGGGTATTACATTTGGCACCAGTTCAACTTATGGTACACAAACATTTGCAAGTCCTCCATTTAATAGTGATTTTACATGGAGCTCAATTTATAAAGCCCCTCCTATAGATGGCAATGGATGGGATAGGATATACTCTACAGGGAGTTATACTGCATTTCATGTTGGTCATGTAAACGGAAGGCCGCTATTTTCATTTGAAAATTGGTATCCAGGAACTGCTGCATTAAATACAAATGCAGAATCAACATTAACTCCTGGCAATTACTATATGGTAACTTTTGTAAGATCTGGAAATACACTTTCTAGCTATGTTCAAGCAAGTCCTTATGGCACAAATGGAACTGCATCAGGCGCAGTGATACCAGTATCGCCCATTACAATTGGAAAGGGGCCAGATTCACAAGCTTGGGAAAATGGTGTAATGAACGTCATGTTAATCTATAATTATGCATTATCACAGGCTGAAATTGTTCAAAACGTTAATTATTATGCGTCAAGATTTGGATATGGTCTTTCAGGTTATATTTCTAATGCAATCACTACAACAGTATCACTCACCAAGCCCATTATTTCACTAAGCGGAGAAGCCTGTACAAGTAAAGCAACTTTAACTACACCAAGTGGTCTATCGTCCTATACATGGTATAAGGACAATGTGCTTATTTCAGGCGCAACAAGTAATTCCTATGTGCCTACAACAATTGGTGGATATCAAGTACAAGTTTCAAATGGGACTTGCACTGCGGCTTCTTTAGTGACAACTGTTTATAATTGTGTAGTGAATGTAAATGGTAAAATAGTGGCTAGTTCAAATTTAAATGCGACAGCTATCAATAGTCCCGAAGGTGGCACCAATTTTGGAACAGGTAAAGAAATCTCTGGCAAATTGGCAAGTACATTAGGATTAACAACTACTGTAGGAACAATTGGCACTTCCACCGCTATACTGGGAGGTATAATCAGTCCTACGAATGCAATCACCTCAAGCATTGGTATATTATACAGTACGAATGCTAATTTTTCAACCTATTCTAGTACGACTATTCAGTCAAATATTACTGCTGGAACTTATACTAGCACAATTTCAGGATTAGCACCCTCCACTACTTATTATGCTAAATCATTTATAGTTAATAATGCCGGTACTAGTTATGGTCCCATCATAAGTTTTACAACTTCAGCCAATCCCATTGCATTTAAAACGACTCATCAAAAGGGCAATCATTTTTTTGTAGTGGGAGGAACACTTAATTTAATTAAATCAACTAGTAGTCAAAATTTAAGTGCCCCTTATGCTTGGTTTCAAAATACGAACAGTGCTGAAGAATACGAAACAGGCGAAACTAATAGTATTGTTTCTGTTCCTACCATTAGATCCTCTTAAATCCTAATAATGAAAAAATATTTAAATCACTTTATTTTTATCTTATCACTTACTTCCTGCATTCCTCCAGGAAAGTTAACTGAAGCATTGGATGCTAATGCTTTACTGAATAAAAAGTATGATACCTTAAAAACTAAGTTAACCGATACAGTGGCTAATTTTAATCATAGTATTAGTGCTTTAAATTGGAATGTAATTAATTTAAAAGATAGTATTAGTTATTACCGTGCATTGGCATATAAGCCTCCAGTGATAACCGAGGGGGATGTTTTTTTAAACCAAATGCTGGGACTTTCTTTGCTTACTAAGTCAGAGTTGGCGGGTATTAAAACTACAAAAGGTCAAAATGGTAGGGATCACCTTTGGTTAGAACGTTTTAAATCAGATATGAAAAAGTATACAGATGCAGAAGCTGATATTAAATTGAACAAAGGCTATGTATTTATAGATGTGTCAGATAAGATCTTATTTAATAGCAGTAGTTTCAAGCTTACAAAAAAATCGAATCAGATTTTAGCAACCATTGCTGGTTTATTACAAGCACAACCCGATTTGACATTTTTGATTGAAGGGCATACTGATAATAAAGCTTTTAAAAGTAGTGCTAAAAATGACAACTGGAATTTAAGTGTTAACAGAGCCACTTCTGTTGCGCGTATTTTACAAACCAAGTATAAGATTGATCCTAAAAGGATGATTGCAGCAGGTAGAAGTCAGTATGTTCCAATTGACGATAATAAGACTA
>RFSD01000064.1 GCA_009924165.1 Chitinophagia bacterium
GAAACCCAAGAAGCGTTAGAATTATTAAGAACTAAATTAGCAGAACAAGCAAGAATTTTAGATGCTAAGAAAAACGAATATGATTTATTAAAAAGCTTAGTGGATTCAATGGATGGTTATCCGGAGAGTGTTAAATTCTTACACAAGAATACAGGTTGGAACCACAATGCGCCAATTCTTTCTGATATATTATATGTCAACGAAGCATACCGTACTGCAGTTGAAAATGTATTAGAACCTTACTTAAATTATTATGTAGTGAATGATTTAAAGGAAGGTATGCAAGCGGTTCAATTATTGGATGAAAACAAAAAAGGGAAGGCTAATTTCTTTTTATTAGATCAATTAAATGGTGCCAAGGCAGAAGCTGCACCATCAAATACTATTGCAGCATTATCTGTCATTGAGATCGATCCAAAATATGCAGCATTAGCGAATCATTTACTGGGGAATGTTTTTATTGCCGAAAATGAAGCTGCATTAGAAGCAAGTACGACAGGCATGATTTTAGAGAAAACAGGAAAATATGTAAGAGGTAAGTATACTTTAACAGGCGGAAGTGTTGGATTATTTGAAGGAAAGAAAATTGGACGTGCAAAGAATTTAGAAAAATTATTGGAAGACATTCAATCACAAGAAACAGTGGTGAATGAATTGAAGTCTCAAATTCAAGTGAAGCATGAGTCTGTTTTACAGTACAACGAGTTATTGAAAGAACAAGAGATAAGAACAACAGAACAAAATGTCAATCGTTTAATCAACGATGTGTTTGCAAATAAGAATAGATTAGAAAACTTGCAATCTGCACAAGTAGCTGCAGTAGCAAAGTTGGCCGAACTAGCAGAGAAAATTGGTCAAGAACATGCTTTAATCGGAGATACAAGAACACAATTGACTGAATTGAATGCTTCATTGCAAACTACTCAAGTGCAATTGGGTGATATCGAATTGGCCTACCAAGCCGCAGAGCAAGCGTATCATTTAGCATCTGGGGAATTCAATGAAATGAATTTACAATTGACAAAACAACAGAGCAAAATAGAGGCGCTGCAACAGGAGGTCATCTTCAAGGAAAATCAATTGAATGACTTGCATGCACAAATACAATCCAATACGGTTCAGTTGACAGAAGCATCTACGGCAATTGTAGACAGCAATAATGAATTAGCAACAATTGAGACAGCATTGGTTGAATTATTGAGAAATAAGGAAGCAGAAGAGCTTAAATTAAACGAAGCTGATCAAGCTTATTATACTTTAAGAACCGCCCTACAAGAAAAGGAAAGTACACTAAGACTTCAAGTGAAGTCTAAAGAATTAATCGATCAGTTGATCAATGAGATCAAGGATAAATTAAATAACCTAAAACTACAATTGGCTGGAACAAAGGAAAGATTAAGTGTAGAGTTCAAGGTAGAATTAGAAGAAATTTTAGATCTTGGAAGACAAACTGAGGCAACATTGGAAGAACTTCAGTCTGACGTGGAAAAAATGAAGAAGCGTTTAGAGAATATGGGGGAGGTAAATCCAACAGCAATTGAGGCTTACACCGAAATGAAAAAGCGTTATGATTTTACCTTAGAACAAAAGAATGACTTAGTAACCGCGAAGGAGAGTTTATTATTGACCATACAAGAAGTAGAAGCCACAGCCAATCAAGCGTTCTTAGAAACATACAATACTGCTAGAGAGAATTTCCAAAGAGTATTCAAAGCTTTGTTTACCGAAGAAGACTCTTGTGACTTAATATTAGTTGATCCAACGAATCTTTCAGAAACTGCAGTAGAGATTGTGGCGAAACCTAAAGGTAAGCGTCCATCTTCTATCACACAGTTGAGTGGAGGAGAGCGTACTTTGACTGCAACAGCAATGTTGTTTGCGATTTACTTAATTAAGCCAGCACCTTTCTGTATTTTGGATGAGGTAGATGCTCCATTGGATGATGCCAATGTTGGTAAATTCACTCAAATGATTCAGAAGTTTTCTGATAAATCACAGTTCATTATTGTAACCCACAATAAGCAAACAATGAGTGCCGTGGATGTGATCTATGGTGTGACCATGCAAGAACCTGGAGTCAGTAAATTAGTTCCTGTAGATTTCAGGAGCTTATCAGCATAATTTATCATTGCAGCAATGCGAATCATATAGCTTTAAGTGTCCTCGTTAGCAATTTCGGGGGCGCTTTTTATTTTAAAAATAAGGTCTTGATTAAATCTGTAATTATTTTATTCATATGCTGCTTTCTCTCTTACCTGCCATTTAGCAGAACTCCAGACTATTTTGATAGTGTGACGACGCCTGCCCTAGTAGAAGCAAAAAATGGTAGTATAAATGCTGTATTTCAAGAAGCTGGAGAGCAATATCGAGTGGTATTAGATCCTAGTATCTACCAATCAAAGATTGGAACAAGAATCGAAATCAGGTATGAACTAAGTGCACCTCAACATGCAAAAATCAATCAAGTAATAGGGTATTGGTTGGAGCCAAAAGAAGTACTTAGTGCAATTTGTATTTTAATTGTCCTGCTCATTGCTGCCTATGCAACAACACATCGTCCAGATGCCGCGTCTTTAAAAGAACAAATCGAATTCAAAAAAGAAGACACAGGTAAGTATATCTAATTTAATAATACAAATGATTATTTAGCGAGAATGCGCTTGATGTCTTTATCAATGTCGCGGTTCTTGATGGTTTCGCGTTTGTCGTATTCTTTTTTACCTCGGCCAATTCCAATCTCCATTTTAGCATAATGCTTATCGTTAAAAAAAATGCGGAGTGGCACAATGGTAAATCCTTTTTCTTTGGTTTGTCCTTCTATCTTTTTTAATTCTCTTGCAGTCAATAATAATTTACGATCATGTACTTCTATGTGGTTATTCTTATTGCCATGAGAGTAGGCATTGATGAACAATGACCTTACCCATAGTTCTCCTTTATCAAAAAAGCAGAAGGAATCATTGAAACTTACTTTACCAGCTCGAATCGACTTAACTTCAGTTCCCATCAATACAATGCCTGCCACATATTTGTCTTCTATCTGGTAGTTGAAATAGGCCTGCCTATTGTTTAATTCTATTGACTTGGGTGCTTTCGCCATAAAAAATATCCCGATGTGCAACACCGGGATACAAAAGTACTATTTAAAATTGACTTCTTTTTGGCATTAGCTTCTGAACATAAAAGCAACTTCAGACAATTTATGCTTCAGTTCTTTTCTATCCACAATAAAATCAAGAAATCCATGTTCTAATAAGAACTCAGAACGTTGGAAACCAGGAGGTAAGTCTTTCTTGATCGTTTCTTTGATGACTCTTGGACCAGCAAAACCAATTAAAGCGCCTGGTTCTGCAATATTTAGATCGCCTAACATACCAAAACTAGCAGAGATGCCTCCAAAAGTAGGATCTGTTAATAAGGAGATGAATGGTAATTTAGCGTCGCTTAATTGAGATAATTTACCACTTGTTTTGGCCAACTGCATTAGGCTAAATGCACTTTCCATCATACGTGCACCACCACTTTTACTAATGACTAAAAAGGGAAGTCTATGTTGAATACAATAGTCTACTGCACGACTGAATTTTTCTCCCATTACACTTCCTAATGATCCGCCAATGAATTCAAAATCCATACAAGCAACTACATATCCTTCTCCATTCATTTTTCCAACACCAACGCGCATAGAATCTTTCAAATCTGTTTTAGAATGAATCTCATCTAAACGTTTTTGATAATTTTTTAGATCGGTAAAATTAAGCGCATCCTTACTTTTGATTTCATCAAAAAGCACATCAAATTCTTGGTTATCAAATAAGATGGTAAAATATTCATCACTACCAATACGGTGGTGATAATTACACTTATCACATATGTACAAATTTTCTTTCAATTCAGAACTGGTACAGATATGATTACAAGTTGGACATTTAGTCCATAAACCTTCTGGTGTTTCTTTCTTTTCTGCAGTTGAAGTACTTATACCTTTACGAATTCTTTTAAACCATCTTGATTTATCAGCTGCATCAGAATGATTTGATTCTTCTCCTGTCAGGTTGACTTCGATATCTTCTTCTTTTTCACGCATAGGGGACTTATTTAAGCGTTTCTATTGATACAATTTAAGTCGTCAAATGATTGCTCTAAACGTTTGATGAAAGCCTCTTCGCCTTTTCTCAACCAAACTCTAGGGTCATAATATTTTTTATTTGGCTTATCGGCGCCCTCTGGATTACCCAATTGAGTTTGAAGAAAAGCTTCATTCTTTTTGTAATAACCTAAAACACCTTCCCAGAAAGCCCATTGTAAGTCGGTGTCTAAATTCATTTTAATTGCACCATATCCAATCGCTTCTCTAATTTGATTTTGAGGAGAACCAGATCCACCATGGAATACAAAATAAACTGGTTTAGGACCAGTACCTAATGTCTTTTCAATGTGCAACTGACTATTGTGTAGGATCTCAGGCTTTAATTCCACATTGCCTGGACTGTATACACCGTGTACGTTTCCAAATGCAGCCGCAACGGTAAATAATTTGCCCACTTTCCCTAATTCAGTATATGCATATGCAACGTGTTCTGGTTGCGTATATAATTTATCATTTTCAATACCGCTGTTATCAACGCCATCTTCCTCACCACCTGTTACACCTAATTCAATTTCAATACTCATTCCCAATGGAGCCATACGTTTAAAGAATTCAACTGAGGTTTGGATATTTTCTTCGATTGGCTCTTCTGATAAATCTAACATATGAGAACTGAACAAAGGTTGTCCGTGTAATTTGTGGTATTTTTCACTCTCGTCAATTAATGCACTAATCCATGGTAACCATTTTTTGGATGCATGGTCAGTATGTAAAACAACAGGTACATCATAAAATTTAGCAACCTGATGCACATGTAATGCGCCTGCTATCGCACCTTGAATATTGGCTTGCAAATTGTCATTTGGCATACCCTTACCTGCAATAAATTGCGCACCACCGTTAGAAAACTGAATGATAATTGGAGACTTTACTTTAGCTGCTGTTTCTATGGCTGCATTAATGGTATCTGTTCCAGTAGTATTAACTGCAGGGATAGCAAAATTATTGGCTTTTGCATCGTTGTATAATGCTTCTAATTCCTCACCGTATAAAACGCCCGATCTGTACTTATTCATTGTTTCATTATTGAAGGTCAAATATACAATTTATGAACCAAACGGTCGTTAGCAAGGCCTTAAAATACAGCGGTTATTGGTCTATAAATCCTTTAGATTTCATCCAGTCGTCATTGTATACTTTGCCAACATACCTACTACCGTGATCATGGAAGATGCAAACAACCACATCGGTTGGTTTCAGTCTATCTTTCAATTGTAAAAGCCCTTGAAAGCAGCTTCCTGCACTATATCCACAAAATAAGCCTTCTTCTTTTGCTAATCTTCTTGTCATCAAAGCACCTTCTTTATCTGCCACTTGTTCAAAATGGTCAATCACAGACATGTCATAGTTTGCAGGAACAAAGTCTTCGCCAAAACCTTCGGCAATATAAGGGTGCACATAAGCCATATCCACTTCGCCTGTTTGAAAATAATGTGTCAATAAAGAACCTATTGGATCAATTGCCCAAACCTGAATATTGGGGTTTTGTTCTTTTAAATATTTAGCTGTACCTGTGATGGTGCCACCTGTTCCTGCAGTACAAACAAAATGTGTAATCTTACCTTCGGTCTGACGCCAAATTTCTGGCCCTGTTGTTTCATAATGCGCTTGTCGGTTGGCCAAATTATCATATTGATTAAAGAAGAATGAGTTAGGGATTTCGCCTGCTAACTTCCTTGCTACAGAATAGTAACTAGCAGGGTCTTCTGGTTCCACATTCGTAGGGCAGACAATAACTTCTGCACCCACAGCTCTTAATATATCCATCTTCTCTTTACTTTGCTTATCGGTGGTAGTAAAGATGCATTTATATCCCTTTACAACTGCTGCTAAGGCTAAACCCATTCCAGTGTTACCACTAGTACATTCAATGATGGTACCGCCTGGTTTTAATTTACCCTCTGCTTCGGCTACTTCCACCATTTTTAAAGCCATTCGGTCTTTGATTGAATTGCCTGGATTAAAATAGTCCACTTTTGCCAAGATCGTTCCTGGAATATCAACGCTGACTTTATTTAATTGGATGATTGGCGTATTACCAATGGTTTCTAAAACGTTATTTAACCACATAAAATGTGTTGATTTTATTGAGGGTGAAATTAAGTTAAAAAAACCTAATACTATTGGATGTTAGCAAAATTGCTTGTAATGATATCGCAGAATTTAGTATCGATCATTTTTTCAGCTAAAGCAATCATATTTGAAAATGCTTTTGCATTGCTAATACCATGTCCAATAATCACTGGTTTGTTCACACCTAGGACAGGAGTGCCGCCATAATTTTCGAAGTGGAAACGCCCAAAAAAGGCGTCTTTTTCTATACCTTGATGTGCTGCAGCATCATACATCGCTTCTGCAGTTTTTAAAATCACATTTCCTGTAAATCCATCACAAACAATGATATCTGATTTGTCGTTAAACATATCGCGACCTTCTACATTTCCAATGAATTGGATATGGGTATTTTCTTTTAAAAGTGGGTATGTGGCTTGTGCTAATAAATTGCCTTTGCCTTCTTCTTCCCCAACATTTAATAAACCTACAGTAGGTGCGTCAATATTCAGAATATGCTTTGCGTATAAATTGCCCAAAATGGCAAATTGATTTAATTGTTCAGGCTTGCAATCCGTATTCAAACCCACGTCTACCAAGATGCCTGTTTTACCATTTAATTTTGGTAAAAGCGTTGCAATAGTAGGTCTTAAAACACCATTAATTGGTTTGATACTAAACATGGCACCAACCAACATGGCACCTGTATTTCCCGCACTTAAAAATGCGTCAATCTTGCCTTCGGCCAAATAGCGAAAACCAATTGCAATAGAAGAATTGGGTTTTTCTTTTAAGGCTTTAGTAGGATGCTCATGGTATCCAATGACTTCTGGGGCATCTACTAAATGCAAAAAAGGTGAAGCAATCCCATGCTGCTGAAAGAGTCCTTCCAACTGGGTTGCATCACCTATGCAAAATAAATTGTGTTGATTATTGGATAGATATTGTTGAATACCTTTTACAGCTTCAAGTGGTGCAAAATCACCACCCATCATATCAATACCAATATTCACTGATTGGTAAATTATGCTTTTAAAGGTGCTTTCTCAGCTACTAATTTTCCTTTATAGAATAATTTTCCTTCTTGAACGTGCGCGCGATGACGAACATGGATTTCTCCAGTTGTACCGTCTTTGCTTAGTGTTACTTCTTGAGCAACATAGTGTGTTCTTCTTTTAGCGCTACGTTGTTGTGAGTGTCTGCGTTTAGGATTAGGCATCTCTTATTTTTTAAATTTTTAATCTATTTTATTTTCTATTCTACTTTTAATCAATCTTTTCCGTCCAGATCCTTGAACTGATCTAATCCTTTCCAAAGTGTTTTTGATGTCGCTTCGGAAGGAGGGTTTTCATTGAAGAAATTGAGCTGGTCTATGACTTTTTGGTTACATGTTGATTTTCCTTTTTCATCCAATTTGCAAATATGTTGCAAAGGAACGCTAAGGCTAATAAATTCGTAAATCCAATTGGCTACAGACAAGTGACTATCGTTACGGTCTAAGTAAAAAATGTCAGGATCTTCCTCCTCGCTATTCATCTTGTCGGCGTTATCAACTAATTTTACAACTATGTTGAATTCGTCCCAAAGTTGAACGGTTAGTGGATTCCCACATCGATCACAAATGGTATCAATGGTCCCGTCAATATCAAAATGCAATTGCATAAATCCTGAGTGCTTATCCATAAGGAGTTTCACCTTGGTTTGACAATTACTGAAATCTTGTGGTCCAAAATCTAAAAAGAACTGATCCTCAATACGGTACTCAAACTCATGCTCTCCTGCTGTTAAGCCAACAAATGGAATTTCAAATGTCCTGTTATGGCCCATAACCGTACTTTAAGGGTTGCAAAGTTAGTAAAAATAGGTCAAAAGACAAAGTTTATACTAATTTTACTAGATAATTATTCTTAGCAAATGTATCGATTTAGACCGGCTTGGAGCAAGTTCATTTTACCTACCATTTGGGTGCTTCTATTTGCTGTCTGTATACTAGCGCCAAATTTTCCAAATTTAATAGCAACTTACTATACTCAAGGCATGTTTAAATATTGGACAATTGGGTTGAGGTGGTTGTTTGGCAACATACCATTTGCATTGGGAGAGCTAATTTATTTAATTACTATTATATTATTGATTATCAAAGTAATAAAATATATTACTTCATTAAAAAAAATGAATCAAATTTGGCAAAAAATTGGTTTTATCTTGTTTAAACTTGCTTGGTTAGGCATCCGATTATTTGTAGTTTTTGAGTTTATTTGGGGCTTCAATTACATGAAACCAGACCCAACAAATGCTTTTAATTTAAATGTACAAACCCCTAAAAACGTCCAAATTGCACAAACCGAGCTCAATCAATTGACCAATGAACTGATTCAGGAACTCAACCAAACCAGGAAAGAACTATCCAAGAATAATGAGATCGCCCCCAATTTCGATCAAACTTTAGCAAAAGTGCAGGATGCTTATGGTAGGATATCAAAGGCATATCCTAAGCTTCAAGTTCAAAATCAAAGTGTCAAAAAAGCAATTTTCCCCAATTTGGGGGATTACATTGGATTTCTAGCTTTTTATCAACCCATCACAGCAGAAGCGATT
>RFSD01000065.1 GCA_009924165.1 Chitinophagia bacterium
GGAAATAGTACTATTTCCTGCTTTTTAACAAAATCAATCAAAATGTTTATTCTTCCTCATCAAAGCTCATCGCCTCACGAGTTGTAGCCAACACTTCATATTCTTCCTTACTTCCTACGATCAATTTCTCGAATTCTTTTTGACCAGTACCTGCAGGAATTAAGTGACCTGTAATTACGTTCTCTTTCAATCCAAGCATTAAATCAACCTTGCCTTGAATGGCTGCCTGACTCAATACTTTTGTAGTCTCTTGGAATGACGCAGCTGAGATCCAGCTTTGTACACCCAATGATGCTTTAGTGATACCTAATAAGACTGGACGAGCTGTAGCAGGTTTCGCATCGCGCACTTCTACTACTTTCTTGTCTGCACGCTTTAAGATAGAATTCTCTTCTCTTAATTCACGAACAGTTACAATTTGGCCAGGCTTGAACTTAGCACTTTCGCCACCATCAGTGACTACTTTCTTATCATAAATACGATCATTTTCTTCGATAAAGTCAAAGCGATCTTCTAAATCTTCTTCTAAGAATTTAGTATCCCCTGCATCCACGATCTCTACTTTCTTCATCATTTGACGCACAATTACTTCAATGTGCTTGTCATTGATTTTCACACCCTGTAAACGATATACTTCTTGGATTTCGTTTACAACATATTCTTGTACAGCATAAGGACCTCTGATTGCTAAGATATCTGCTGGTGCAATTTGACCATCTGATAAAGGAGAACCTGCTTTCACAAAGTCACTATCTTGAACCAAGATTTGACGTGTTAATGGCACTAAGTACTTCTTCACCATACCATCTTTAGACTCAACAATGATTTCTCTGTTACCACGCTTGATATTACCAAATGTAACGATACCATCGATCTCACAAACAATCGCAGGGTTACCTGGATTTCTTGCCTCGAATAATTCAGTTACACGTGGAAGACCTCCCGTGATATCTCTTAACTTACCTAAGACTCTTGGAATTTTCACCAAGATATGTCCAGCTTTCACTTCTACACCTTCTTCGATAACGATGTGAGAACCTACTGGTAAGTTATACATCTTATTGTCTTTAGCACCTGATAAGATAATAGTTGGGATTTTTGTTTTATCCTTAGATTCAATAACTACTTTTTCACGGTGACCTGTTTGCTCATCCGCTTCATCACGATAAGTGAATCCTTCTATTATATTTTCAAATGAGATCTTACCATTTTGCTCAGCAACAATGACGTTGTTGAATGGATCCCATGTACAAATTACATCACCTTTTTTCACTGTCGCGCCATCTTTCACAGCAAGTATAGCGCCGTAAGGAACGTTATTCGTGATCATTAAACGATCATTCTTCACATCCATTATTCTTACTTCACCAGTACGTCCGATAACCACTTTTACTTTGTTGCCATCGTTGTTGATTGTATCTACAGTACGTAAACCGTCAAACTGAATCGTACCGTCAAACTTAGCGTTTAAGCTAGATTCAACAGATGAAGATCCAGCAACACCACCCACGTGGAAAGTACGTAATGTCAACTGTGTACCCGGCTCACCAATTGATTGTGCAGCGATAATACCTACTGCATCACCTTTTTGAGTGATATATCCAGTCGCTAAGTTTCTACCATAACATTTCACACAAACACCACGCTTGCTTTCACAAGTTAACACAGAGCGAATCTCGACTGTTTCAATAGCTGCATCTTCGATTAAACGAGCTGCATCAATTGAAATTTCTTCGCCACCAGCAACGATTAATTCGTTGGTGATTGGATGGAATACATCTTGAGAAGAAGTACGACCTTCAATTCTATCTGCTAATTGTTCAATGACATCTTCATTATCTTTCAATGCACTTGTAGCAATACCTCTTAATGTACCACAATCTTCTTCAGAAATGACCACATCTTGAGATACATCCACCAAACGACGTGTTAAGTAACCTGCATCCGCTGTCTTCAAGGCAGTATCCGCAAGACCCTTACGCGCACCGTGCGTAGAAATAAAGTAATCCAATACATTCAAACCGCCTTTAAAGTTAGATAAGATTGGATTTTCAATCACCTCAGATCCTGTGCTACCACTCTTACGAGGTTTTGCCATCAATCCACGAATACCAACTAACTGCTTCACCTGTGTTTTACTACCTCTTGCTCCAGAATCCAACATCATGTATACTGAGTTGAAACCTTGCTTATCGGTCGCCATTTCACGGATTAAAGTATCAGTGATACGTGTATCGACACGTCCCCAGATATCAATTACCTGGTTGTAACGCTCGTTATTCGTAATAAGACCCATGTTATAGTTTTCCCAAACTTCTTCTACTTCAACTTTCGCAGCTTCAAGTAAAGCATGTCTAGTTTCAGGAACAACTAAGTCGTTCACGTTGAATGATAGACCTCCACGGAATGCCATTCTGAAACCTAATGTTTTAATATCATCTAAGAATTTTGCTGTTGTAGGAACGTCCGTGATTTTAATGATATCACCAATGATATCTCTTAAACTTTTCTTAGTCAATAATTGATTTACGAATCCAACAGGCTTTGGAGTATGTTGGTTGAATAACACACGACCTACAGTTGTTTCAATTAATTTGTTGACTAATACACCACCTTCACGCACATTGGTTTTCACTCTAATGTTTGCGTGTAGATCGATTTTATTTTCGTTGTATGCAATGATTACTTCGTCCAAGCTGTAGAAAGCTTTGCCTTCACCTCTTACGACTAAGTCACCCATTGATTTTTT
Organism: Chitinophagia bacterium; assembly: GCA_009924165.1. GTDB lineage: Bacteria > Bacteroidota > Bacteroidia > Chitinophagales > Chitinophagaceae > Sediminibacterium. Next base: position 2,750 of record RFSD01000065.1, read on the forward strand.
ACCCTTTGTGATATAGTATAAGCCTAACACCATGTCCTGAGAAGGAAGGGTGATTGGCGTACCATTCTGTGGGTTCAAGATATTGTGAGAAGACAACATCAATAACTGTGCTTCCAAAATCGCCGCATGGCTTAATGGAACGTGCACCGCCATTTGGTCACCATCGAAATCGGCGTTGAACGACGCGGTAACTAATGGGTGAAGTTGAATTGCTTTACCTTCTACCATTTTAGGTTGGAAAGACTGGATAGATAAACGGTGCAATGTTGGGGCACGATTTAACATCACTGGATGTCCTTTCAATATGTTTTCTAAGATATCCCAAATCACAGCTTCTTTCTTGTCTACTAATTTCTTAGCCGACTTAACTGTTTTAACGATACCTCTTTCAATTAACTTACGTATGATAAATGGCTTAAATAATTCAGCAGCCATATCCTTAGGCAATCCGCACTCGTGCATTTTCAATTCAGGTCCAACAACGATTACAGAACGTCCAGAATAATCCACACGCTTACCTAATAAGTTTTGACGGAAACGTCCTTGCTTACCTTTTAATACATCAGATAAAGATTTCAAAGCACGTCCACCTTCTGCTTTAACAGCATTTGACTTACGAGAGTTATCGAATAAAGAATCGATTGCCTCTTGTAACATACGCTTCTCATTACGTAAGATTACTTCTGGAGCTTTGATCTCTAACAAACGTTTTAAACGGTTGTTACGGATGATCACACGACGGTATAAATCATTCAAATCAGAAGACGCAAAACGGCCCCCATCTAATGGTACCAATGGACGTAATTCTGGAGGAATAACTGGAATATATTTCATCACCATCCACTCTGGTTGGTTGGCAATATGTGACTTTGCTTCACGGAAAGATTCTACTACACTCAAACGCTTTAAAGCATCTGCTTTTCTTTGTTGAGATGTTTCGTTTGCAGCAGCATCACGTAAAGTGAAACTTAAAGTATCTAAATCTAATAATCCTAACAAATCATGCACTGCATCCGCACCCATCTTAGCGATGAACTTTTGAGGATCATCATCAGGTAAGTATTGATTCTCTTTTGGTAAAGTATCTAATAAATCCAAATACTCTTCCTCCGTTAATAAATCAGCCACTTTCAAATTGTCTTTGATACCTGGTTGAATTACAACATAACGCTCATAGTAGATGATTGTTTCTAATTTCTTAGAACTCATCCCTAACAAGTAACCAATTTTATTTGGTAAAGATTTAAAGTACCAGATATGCACTACAGGCACCACCAATTTGATGTGGCCCATACGCTCACGACGTACTTTCTTTTCTGTTACTTCAACGCCACAACGGTCACATACAATGCCTTTGTAACGAATTCTTTTATACTTTCCACAAGCACATTCGTAATCCTTTACTGGACCAAAAATACGCTCACAGAACAATCCATCACGCTCCGGCTTGTAAGTACGGTAGTTAATTGTTTCTGGTTTCAACACTTCGCCAAAACTTCTCTCTAAGATATTGTCTGGGGAAGCCAAACTAATTGTGATCTGAGAAAATGCTGGACGTTGTCTATTCTCTTTTTTGAATGCCATATTATTTATTCATTTTAGTTCCAGTTTTTACACCGGAACCTATTTAAGAATTTGGTGTGTTATTCGATGATTAATCAAATTTTAAATCAAGACCTAAACCTCTCAATTCATGTACTAATACATTGAATGATTCAGGAATACCAGCTTTAGGAATATTCTCGCCTTTTACAATGGCTTCATATGTCTTAGCTCTACCGATGATATCATCTGATTTAAGTGTCAATAATTCTTGTAAGATATTAGATGCACCATATGCTTCTAATGCCCATACCTCCATCTCACCAAAACGTTGACCACCAAACTGAGCTTTACCACCCAATGGTTGTTGTGTAATCAAACTGTATGGTCCGATAGAACGTGCGTGCATCTTATCGTCTACCATGTGGTGTAACTTAATCATATAGATCACACCCACAGAAGTCTTCTGATCGAATCTCTCTCCTGTTTCGCCATCATATAAATAAGTGTGCCCATTGTTAGGGATACCAGCTTCGTCACATAGGTCTTCAATTTGTTGTGTGCTTGCACCATCAAAAATTGGTGTTGCAAACTTCACGCCTAATTTCTTACCAGTCCATCCTAAAATTGTTTCATAGATCTGACCTAAGTTCATACGAGAAGGTACACCCAATGGATTCAATACGATATCTACTGGCGTTCCGTCTTCCATGAATGGCATATCTTCTGCACGAACAATCTTAGCAACGATACCTTTGTTACCGTGACGTCCAGCCATCTTATCACCCACTTTTAATTTACGCTTAACTGCTAAGTATACTTTCGCTAATTTCAATACACCCGCTGGTAATTCATCTCCGATAGAGATATTGAATTTCTCACGCTTGTAACGACCTAACTCTTCGTTATACTTAATATTATAATTGTGCAATAAAGTGTTTAATAAGTCATCTGTTTTCTTGTCACCAGTCCATCCTAATGGGTTTACATTTTGGAAATCAATGGTTGATAAATTCTTCGCACTGAACTTGCTTCCCTTAGGAATCAATGTTTCACCAAAATTGTTCACCACACCTGGAGTTGTATGATCTTTTAATAAAGTTTGTAATTTTTCAATTAACAATTCTTTGATCATTGTAGACTTTTGCTCGTGGTCTTTTTCTACTTTATCCAACATTGCTTTCTCACGTACTTTACCGCTCTTATCTTTCTTAGCACGTTGGAATAATTTTTTATCAATCACCACACCTTCTGTTCCGTTAGAAGCTTTCAAAGAAGCGTCTTTAGCGTCACCTGCTTTATCACCAAAGATCGCACGCAATAATTTTTCTTCTGGTGTTGGATCTGATTCACCTTTTGGTGTGATCTTACCAATTAAGATATCTCCTTCTTTTACTGCAGCACCAATTCTGATGATACCATGTTCGTCTAAATCTTTTGTTGCTTCTTCAGATACGTTTGGAATATCAGAAGTCAATTCTTCTTCTCCTAATTTTGTATCACGAACTTCTAACTCATATTCATCAATGTGAATTGAAGTAAATAAATCTTCACGAACAACTCTTTCACTAATTACGATCGCATCCTCAAAGTTGTAACCTTTCCATGGCATGAATGCCACTTGTAAGTTTCTACCTAAAGCAATTTCACCGTCTTTAGTTGCATAACCCTCTGTTAAGAAATCTCCTTTTTTCACTTTCTGTCCTTTCTTTACAGCAGGACGTAAGTTGATACAAGTTGATTGGTTCGTTTTAATGAACTTAGTTAATTTATATACAATTAGATCTTCGTTGAAACTTACTAAACGATCAAGATCGTTTCTGTTGTAACGAACGTGGATTTCATTTGCATCTACAAATTCAATCACACCATCACCGTCTGCGTGAATTTGAATTCTTGCATCACGTGCAGCTTTACCTTCTAAACCAGTTCCTACGATAGGTACTTCTGGACGAATCAAAGGTACAGCTTGACGTTGCATGTTTGATCCCATCAACGCACGGTTCGCATCATCATGCTCTAAGAATGGAATTAATGAAGCACTCAATCCAACAATCTGGTTTGGCGCAACGTCCATGTATTGCACATCTGCTTTATCTAAAATTGGGAAGTCACCTGTCTCACGAGAAACAACTTTGTCTTGTGAAAATTCACCTTTATCTGTTAATGGTGTATTTGACTGTGCAATTCTTGCAGTGTCTTCTTCTTCAGCACTTAAATAAGTTAAAGTTTTTAAATTGACTTTACCATTTTCAACTTTACGGTAAGGTGTTTCGATGAAACCCATATCGTTGATCTTTGCGTGTACACACAAAGTAGAAATCAAACCAATGTTTGGTCCTTCTGGTGTTTCAATTGTACAAAGACGACCGTAGTGAGAATAGTGTACGTCACGCACCTCGAAACCAGCACGCTCTCTACTTAATCCGCCGGGTCCTAATGCGGAAACACGACGCTTATGCGTGATTTCACTCAATGGATTGGTTTGGTCTAAGAATTGAGATAGCTGAGATGTTCCAAAGAATGAGTTGATTACAGAAGATAATGTTCTCGCATTAATCAAATCAACTGGAGTGAATACCTCGTTATCACGCACGTTCATACGCTCACGGATAGTACGCGCCATACGCGCTAAACCTACACCGAACTGCGCATACAATTGCTCTCCTACTGTACGAATACGACGATTGCTTAAGTGATCGATATCATCAATCTCCGCTTTCGCATTGGTTAAACGTACTAAGTACTTAATGATTTCAATGATATCATTTTTAGTCAATACTTTTTTCTCTTGCGTTAAGTCATGACCTAATTTCTTGTTGATTTTGTAACGACCAACTTCGCCTAAATCATAACGTTTGTCAGAGAAAAATAATTTGTCAATGATACCACGAGCCGTTTCATTATCTGGTGCATCAGCGCCACGTAATTGACGGTAAATATGTTGAACAGCTTCTAACTCAGAATTAGAAGTATCCTTGTTTAATGTGTTGTAGATAATTGCATAGTCACCACCCACATCTTCTTTTTGAATGAATACGCTTTTTGCACCCATTTCAATAATCAAATTGATAGCGTCTTCGTCTAAAACAGTATCACGCTCTAAAACGATTTCGTTACGCTCGATGCTTACAACTTCACCTGTATCTTCATCTACAAAATCTTCTACCCATGTTCTTAAAACACGAGCAGCTAATTTACGACCTACTTGATTTGCTAAAGTTTTCTTATCTGCTTTAACTTCATCCGCCATGCCGAATAATTCCAAGATATCTTTATCTGTTTCAAAACCAATTGAACGTAATAAAGTTGTTACAGGGAATTTTTTCTTACGATCGATGTACGCATACATCACGTTGTTAATATCTGTAGCAAATTCCATCCATGCGCCTTTGAAAGGAATCACACGAGCAGAATAAATCTTTGTTCCGTTTGGATGAATTGATTGACCAAAGAATACACCTGGAGAACGATGTAACTGAGAAACGACAACACGCTCAGCACCGTTAATCACAAAGGTTCCTCTTGGAGTCATGTAAGGAATATTTCCTAAGAATACATCCTGTACGATCGTCTGGAAATCAACATGCTCCTCATCATTACAGCTCAAACGTAGCTTAGCTTTTAATGGAACAGCGTATGTTAATCCACGCTCCATACACTCATCAATAGTGTAGCGTGGGGGATCGATAAAATAATCCAAAAATTCTAACACGAAAATGTTACGCGTATCAGTGATAGGAAAATTTTCCTTGAATACACGGAACAGACCTTCCACATCTCTGCGGTCTGGTGTTGTTTCTAACTGAAAGAATTCTTTGAAAGATTCTAACTGAATGTCAAGTAAGTCTGGTGCTTCGGCGATGTGTTTTATCTTACCAAAGTTGACTCTGTTGTTCAAGATTGTTGTAGACATACGGTATAAACCAGTTTTAATGCGAATTAAATTTTTGGTAGCATTGTGCTTAAGGGTAAACTAATATGAAATAGACGAAGGATCGTTCTATTTTCCAATAGACTACACGCCCAAAATAAAGGATGGCAAAGTTAAGTAAAGAAGGGCAGACTTAAAAACAAATTTTGTACCAAAAACCTTGATTTTGAAAGTTTTTTTGAAAAAAGTGTCAAAATTGGTTAAATTTTTAAATATAATTTATTCAAAATCGGTAATATCATATTCGTCCAATACGGATAATTTTGTTAATCCACCCTTACGAATTGGTTGCAATGTATCCTCTCGATTCTGCACTAATTTACCAATAACGCAAATAAATGGATCATTTAATTCATATCGAATGCCTATTACACGTGTAATAATTTTCATATTCTCTTTAATAGTTCCGAAATATGAATCGT
>RFSD01000066.1 GCA_009924165.1 Chitinophagia bacterium
GGTATTTATGTAATCAATATATGACTTCATGGTAGCTGGCAAATCCTTTTCATTTTTCAGCTGTGTAGAGTCTGTATTCCAACCTTGCATGGTTTTCCAAATAGGTGCAACAGGAGTGCCAACCAATTGAAAAGGTACATAATCTATCTGCTTGCCCTCCATTTCATATGCAATACCTAATTCTAGTTCTTTGAATGAATCTAAGATATCCGCTTTGGTCATAATAATCTGCGTTACACCATTGATCATACAGGTATATTTCAAAGCAACTAGGTCAATCCATCCACATCTTCTTGGACGTCCTGTTGTGGCACCAAATTCACTACCAATCTTTCTTAGCTCTTCTCCTTTTTCGTCATGCAATTCGGTAGGGAAGGGGCCACTACCTACTCTAGTACAATATGCTTTTGAAATCCCAAATACTTCTCCAATTTGTTTTGGAGAAACACCAAGGCCAGTACAAACACCTGCAGAAATTGTATTGCTTGAAGTCACAAAAGGGAAGGTCCCGAAATCAATATCTAACATAGAACCTTGTGCGCCCTCTGCTAATACTTTTTTACCTTTTGAAATTTGATCGTTGATGAAGTATTCACAATTGATAATATTCATTGTCTTTAAAAACTCAATCGCTTCAAAGAATTCAGTTTCCATTTCAGAAATATCTTCATTGAAATTATAGCTATCCAAAATCTTTTGATGCTTCATTCTTAAAGCAATGTACTTGCTAACAAATTTTTTATCTAGTAAGTCACCAACTCTCAAAGCGTTTCTGCCAGTCTTATCCATATAAGCTGGGCCAATTCCTTTTAATGTAGAACCAATTTTAGCTTCTCCTTTAGACAATTCAGATGCTTTGTCTAAAGCTCTATGACTAGGGATTATGATATTAGTTCGCTCTGATATAAATAGATTTTTTTTCACATCAATGCCCATCGTTGCAACGGCATCGCATTCTTTTTTCAAAGTCACTGGGTCTAATACAACGCCATTGCCAATGATATTAATTTTATCTTGATGGAAGATACCTGATGGTATTTGGTGTAAGACCATTTTAGTGCCATTCACATATAAAGTGTGGCCTGCATTTGGTCCACCTTGAAAACGAGCAATGACATCGTAGTTGGGTGCAAAATAATCCACAATCTTACCTTTACCTTCATCACCCCATTGAAGTCCCAAAATAACGTCTACCATAAATTTGAATTTGAGTAGCAAAAATAAGTCGAGAAATGGGGATTACCTATTTAAGGGTAGAATAAAAAGAAATGTTTTCACACATATTTTTCCCAGCATGTTGATTACTCGACTTTAGATTAAATCTGTATCAAAACGGGTTACTTTTTGAATGCCATGAAGGGTTTGAATGCGATTTACCAATACTTCTAATTCATCCTTATCGTGCACAAAGACCTTGATGGTGCCTTCAAACATGCCATCCTTGGATTCAATAGTCAATGCAGCAATATTGATCTTGAGATCTCCACTTATAATGGTTGTAATTTTATTGACCACCCCTACATCGTCTAATCCAATAATACTAAGCCCAGTAAGGAAGGAGATTTCTTTATTTTTTGCCCATTTGGTTTTGACAACTCGATGACCATAATTGGCTAATAGCTGTGTTGCATTCGGGCAGCTTGTTCTATGAATAATTAATCCTTTACCAGTGCTTACAAATCCAAATACATCGTCACCTGGAATAGGGTTGCAACATTTTGCAAGATTGTATTTGATCTTATCACTAGATTCGCCAAAAATGATCAATTCTGAATCTCCTTTTTTTGGAAGGGGCTTGTAAATATGAGGCTCTATATTTGGGTCTGGAGTAGCTACAATAGGTTTTGGTGCTTCTATTTTATCACCAATGACTTGGAAGCTTTTAAGCTCTTTTAGGTCAATCGATTTGGTTGCGATTTTGTACAATAAATCCAAGTGGCTTGGTAATTTATAAAAGTGTACTAGTTGATCCAGGTTATAGGAATTATATACCGCGCCAATGCCTTCAAGCTTTCGTTGAGCGGTGTATTTTCCTTCTTCAGAAATGATTTTCTTTTCCTCTCTTAAGGCATCTTTGATACTGTTTTTTGCCTTTGCGGTCACCACATTGTTTAACCAATCTTCTGTAGGTTTTTGTTTATTACTCGTGATGATTTCTATCTGGTCACCACTTCTTAACTTATGGCTAATGGGTACCAATTTGTGATTGACTTTTGCACTTATACATTTTGATCCAATTGCAGTATGGATATAAAATGCAAAATCAAGTGCCGAGCTATTCACCGGTAACATTTTCACCTCTCCCTTTGGTGTGTAGACATAAATCTCTTCAGCTAAAAAAGAGGTTTTAAAGTCTTGTAAAAAATCAATGCTTTCTTCCTGCTGATTGCTCAAAGCTTCCCTGATCTGTATGAACCATTTATCAAATCGGTCCTCGCTTTGAATGGTCCCTTCTTTGTATTTAAAATGGGCTGCCAAACCTTTCTCAGCAATCTCATTCATTCTTTTGCTTCTAATCTGCACTTCAACCCATTTTCCTTGCGGTCCCATCACTGTTGTATGCAATGCTTCATAGCCATTGCTCTTTGGGTTGCTTAACCAGTCCCTTAATCTTTCAGGCGATGGCAGATATTCGTCCGTGACCATTGAATAGACTTTCCAACACTCTTCTTTTTCTTTTTCTACAGGCACATCAAGGATAATACGAATCGCAAAAAGGTCATACACTTCTTCAAAGCTGACGCCCTTCTTTTTTATTTTATTCCAAATTGAATGAATACTTTTTGGTCGACCAAAAATATCAAATTGGAGTTCACTTTGTCCTAGTTTTTCTTTTAATGGTCTAACAAATTCATTGATATATTTGGTTCTTTCTCTTTTTGTTTCTGCTAATTTTTTAGCGATCTCATGGTAGGTTGCTGGCTCCATGTATTTCATGGCCAGATCCTCTAATTCGGTCTTCATATTGTACAGACCCATTCTGTGTGCGAGCGGTGCGTATACCCAAATAGTTTCAGAAGCGATTTTAAGTTGCTTTTCTAGCTTCATGGAATCCATGGTACGCATATTGTGCAGCCTGTCCGATAGTTTAATCAAGATGACCCTAGGGTCGTCTGTTAAAGTGAGTAGAATTTTTTTAAAATTTTCTGCTTGTTGGCTGCTATTGGTGTCCATCACATTTGAAATCTTTGTCAACCCATCCACAATCTTTGCAATCTCATTTCCAAATTCTCTTCTGATATCATCTAAAGTAATGTCAGTGTCCTCTACGGTATCATGTAATAAAGCGCAGATAGTACTTCGCACACCCAATCCAATTTCATCTGCTGCAATCATGGCAACAGCAATGGGATGAAGAATATAAGGTTCACCACTTTTACGACGCATTGTTTTATGTGCATCCGCAGCCATTTCAAATGCAGTTCTTAGTAGTTCCCGATCACCTTTTTTTAGTTTAGTCCTTAGGGTTCTTAGCAATGCACGGTAATGTCGAACAATTTCTTTTTTCTCTTGTTCTGCACTCAAGTTGTAGGGTGTTACAACTGCGTTCAATAATTCTTGATTGTTACTTTCCATGCTTATACGAAAATACGTAAAAGCGGTGTAACTTTACTTCGCCATGTCGTCAACCCAGCCTAAACCCATATTCAAATCTGCTATCTTAAGAAGGGTGTTTTCTTTTGTTGGCCCATATCGATTTATTTTTTGGATCAATGTGTTTTTAGGCATCTTTTTAGCTTTCGCTACTCCCATCAGACCTTATTTGATTCAAGCGACCGTGAACCTGGCGATTGGCAAATCAGTTTTATTGCCAAAATGGGTACATTGGATCTTGCCGAATGATGCTTTTAATTCGGTTTTACAATTAATATTGGCGATATCTCTTTTTCAGGTTGCATTCATTGTTATAGAAACCATATTTCGTTTTTGTTTTACCTATGGCATGTCCTGGTTAGGGCAGCAAGTAATTCGTGATTTAAGGAATAAAGTATACCAAAAAATCATGTATTGGGAAATGCGTCAGTTTGATAAAACGCCTATTGGTACATTGACAACAAGAACCATCAATGATATCGAAAGTATCAACGATATTTTTTCGGATGGATTGATTCCTATTATCGCAGATTTTTTAACGATTGTGGTCACTTTGATGACTATGTTTTTTATCAATTGGCAATTGACTTTGATCTGTTTAATTCCATTTCCAATTATGGTAGTGGCTACTTATTTTTTTAAAGAAAGTGTGAATAAAAGTTTTGTTCAGGTGCGCAATGCTGTTGCAGCGCTCAATGCATTTGTGCAAGAACATATTTCTGGTATGCAAGTAGTGCAAGCTTTTGCAGCAGAAGAAAAAGAAATGAAAAAATTTGATGCCATTAACGAGCACCACAAAAATGCCAACATTAAAGCCATATTTGCTTACTCTGTTTTTTTTCCAGTGGTAGAGGTGGTTTTAGCTTTAAGTATTGGGTTAATTGTTTGGTGGGTAGCAGGTCAAAGCTTAGATGCAGGGATGCTGGTGGCGTTTATCTTATTTTTAAATCAGATTTTTAGGCCGCTTCGTATGATTGCTGATAAATTCAATGTCTTGCAAATGGGCATGGTTGCTGCAGAGCGTGTTTTTAAGATTTTAGACAATGAAGATGTCACAGTAGATCAAGGTCAATATGCGCCTGCTCATATTCAAGGTGAGATTGAATTTAAAAATGTGCAATTTGCTTATCAGTCCCCCAATTGGATTTTAAATGAGTTAAATTTTACGGTTGCTGCTGGAGAAACGGTGGCCTTAGTAGGACCAACTGGAAGTGGTAAAACTTCGATCATTAGTATTTTGAATCGCTTATATCCTTATCAAGCAGGACAAATTTTATTAGATGGTGTCTTGATTGAAGACTATGCATTAGATCGCTTGAGGGCATCCATTGGCGTTGTTTTACAAGATGTATTTTTATTTTCAGGTTCTGTCTATGACAACATTACTTTACGTAATCCATCCATTCTCCCTGAACAAGTGGAGGAAGCTGCAAAGATGATTGGTATGCATGATTTTATTATGCAACTACCAGGTGGTTATCAATACCATGTCATGGAAAGAGGCGCTACCTTAAGTTTGGGACAAAGACAACTATTGAGTTTTATAAGAGCACTTTTATACAATCCAAGTATTTTGATCTTAGACGAGGCCACTTCCTCTATTGATACAGAGAGTGAGCAACTCATCGAAAAAGCAATTGAAACTTTAATTCAGGGTAGGACATCTATCGTGATTGCGCATCGATTATCGACCATCCGAAAGGCCGACCAGATCCTTGTGCTGAAGCAAGGAAAAATCATTGAAAATGGGACACATCAATCCTTAATGGAGCAGGGTGGATTTTATAAGTCCTTGAATGAAATGCAATTTGATCCCAAAAAGAGCGCTTAATTTTTTAAATAATTGAAAATCATATATTTAGGAGAAACTAAAACATTTTTTTTCATGCTATATTTCTGCTAAATATTATGACTTTTCAGCAGCTTTATCCCTATCTTTGCCGCAAATTTTGAGATCACTATGGCATCTAGAACTATTAAATCTTTACTGGTATTGTGTTTGAGCTTATTTACAATGGCATTTTCTGGCCATGTTTTTGCCAATGAAAAAACGGTACAAACTGAGCAGAGCAATCCAGCAGCTGCACATGAACCAGTAGCACATGAAGCGGAAGCATTTAATGTAACAGAGACCATATTAGATCACATTAAGGATGACCATAGCTGGCATTTATGGGGACATACTTCTCTTCCTTTACCAGTTATTTTATACACACCTAAAGGATTTGAATTTTTTTCTTCTGCCAAGTTCATGAATGAACACCATGAGCAAATCATGTATAAGGGAAATTATGATTATAAAATTATTGAAGGCAAAATAAAAATTGTAGACGCAAAAGAAGCAGTTGATGTGGAAGCATCTAAAGCTTTATGGGATTTTTCGATCACTAAGAACGTAGCATCTTTATTTGTATCGGTTTTTATTCTTTTAACTGTTCTCCTTACTGCAGCTGCCGCTTATAAAAAAACAGGTATTACTTCTGCACCTAAAGGTGTCCAGTCCTTCATGGAACCAATTGTTTTATTTGTAAGAGACGAAGTGGCTATTCCAAATATTGGTAAAAAGAAGTTTGCTAAGTACATGCCTTTTTTATTAACTATTTTCTTTTTGGTTTTAGTCAATAACTTTTTAGGCTTGGTTCCATTCTTCCCAGGCGGTGCGAACGTAAGTGGTAATATTGCTTTCACCATGACATTAGCAGTATGTGTATTTGTGGTGGTTAATTTAAGTGCGAATAAAAATTATTGGGAACATATTTTTTGGATGCCAGGTATGCACTGGAGCATGAAATTGTTCTTAGCACCAATTGAATTAATTGGTGTATTCACAAAACCTATCTCTTTAATGATTCGTTTGTTTGCCAACATTACTGCAGGACATATTCTAGTATTAAGTTTGATTTGTTTAATTTTTATATTCAAGACAGTATATGCTTCTGCTATTGCAGTGCCATTTGCTGTTTTCATTGGTATGATTGAATTGTTGGTGGCTTTTTTACAAGCATACATCTTCACTATGTTGAGTGCCATGTATATTGGTATGGCAACAGAAGAACACCACCATGAAGCACTTGACCATGATGGACATAAAAATGTAGCACATCATTAAAATTTATTTAAATCTTTTTTCAATAACAATTAAAACGTAAAAAAATGGTAGTAGGAAGTGTTGCCGCAATTGGCGCTGGATTAGCAGCTATCGGTGCTGGATTAGGTATCGGTATGATTGGTAAGGGTGCTGTTGAAGGTATTGCTCGTCAGCCAGAAGCTGCTAACGAAATCCGTTCTAACATGATTGTTGCTGCTGCGTTCGTAGAGGCTGTTGCCTTGTTCGCTGTGGTAGTTGCCCTTTTGGGTAACGGATAATCTGTTAAAGATTTCTTTAAAGAACTAAATAGGCCCTAGCACAGGGCGAAAGGCCTATTTTTTTAGATTTAGTCATTAAGTTAAACGAATAGTATGTTTTTATTAGAAGTAAATCCACTTGTGTTACCAGATATCGGTTTGGTATTTTGGAACACCATTGCGTTTTTAGTGCTTTTGATTGTGCTAGGTAAATTTGCTTGGAAGCCAATGCTTAAAGCAATCTCTGAGCGTGAAAGCGGCATCGAAGAAGCATTATTACGTGCAGATAAGATGAAAGCTGAAATTGCTGCAATGCAAAATGAAAATGAAGCATTGTTGGTTAAGGCGCGTGAAGAAAGAGCTGGTATGATTAAAGATGCAAAAGAAACTGCTGATAAAATGGTTTCAGATGCAAAAGATAAAGCGAAGCAAGAGTATGAGCGCATTATTAGCGACGCACAATTAGCAATTACGCAACAAAAGAATGCTGCATTAACTGAAGTGAAAAATCAGGTAGGCACATTGGTTGTAGAAGTAGCTGAGAAAATTTTAAGAAAAGAATTGTCTAATAAAGCAGAACAAGAAAGCTATATTAAACAAATTGCTGAAGGAGTTAAGTTAAATTAAAAAGTAAGAAATGCCCAACGTACGTTTAGCAGGAAGATACGCAAAGAGCTTACTTGATTTAGCCATTGAGCAAAATCATTTGGATACTGTACATGCTGACATGAAATATTTTCAAGCAGTTTGTGCACAAAGCCCCGATTTTGTAAATGTGTTAAGAAGCCCAATCATTAAAGCGGATCAAAAGAATGCAATTGTACTTGCTGTAATTAAAGATGCAGTGAGCGCATTGTCTTTGTCTTTTGTTGTTTTATTGATAAAAAAGGGTAGAGAAAGCGCATTGCCAGAAATTGCAACTGCATTCATTGAACAATACAATGCATTAAAAGGAATACATCAAGTTAGCTTGACAACTGCTGTAGCCATTAGCGACACTTTGAAGCAAGCTATTGAAACAAAAATTAAAGCGGAAACTCAATTCACAACGATTGAATTAACAACACATACCAACGAAGACTTAATTGGCGGTTTTGTATTGTCATTCGATAATAACTTAGTTGACGCAAGTATAAAAAGAGATTTATTAGATATTAAGAAGCAATTTTTATCTAACGAGTTTGTATCAAAATTATAATTAACAAAACAATCATACATTAAATAAGTATTTATGGTGGACATTAAACCTGATGAAATATCTGCAATTCTTAGACAGCAATTAAG
>RFSD01000067.1 GCA_009924165.1 Chitinophagia bacterium
TAACCTATAGTGCAGGCAAAGTAGCCATCTTAAATTTTGATGCAAAAGCAAATATTCAATCTGTCAAAACAATCGATAAACAACAATCAGATGTGAATGTCGATCAGTTTATTGGTTATGGACAAATCAACAATGCTGCTGGAACAAATTTCTTATACTATCAAAAATCAAAAGGATTAAGACAATTGATACATCAGCAATTAACGCCAACTGGGGCTATCGTAATGGGTAGTGCTATTCCTTTAAAAGAGAAAAATGTGGAGTGGATGCCAAGGTCTTTAAAACAAGTAGGTGAAAAGGAAGCCATCTTGCCTTATCAAACAAAAGGGAAATTAGGCTTTGCTAAAATCACGATACAGTAATTATGGTTTTTTTATTTAGAGATAGGTCTGATATCAATGTGCTGTTTTTGGTATTATTAAGTGTTGCTGCGCATTTTCATTTTTATTTGGAACCACCTATTGTGATAGCAAATCCAACAGATGGTTTATTAGCTTATCTTTTATTTCATTATATAAGACCATTGCAACCCATTGCGTTGATTGTATTATTTCATTTGATTGTGATTGTGCAAGCTTTGAGGTTGAATATTTTACTAAGTCGTTTTAAGATGTTTCAACAGGTGAGTTATTTACCTGCTTTTACTTTTGTAGTATTAACCGCTTTATTTCCTTTTTGGGATGCGATAAGTTCTGGTTTAATTGCGAATGCTTTTATTATTTGGATTTTAGTCAAGCTAAATAGATTGTTTGATCAAACTCAGCCCAAAACACTAGAATTCAATATTGGGATGATTGTAGGTATTTCCATTTTATTGTACGAGCCAATCGCGATTTTGATTCCGGTTGTTATTTTTGCATTAGTCATCATTAGGCCATTTAAATTAACAGAGTGGTTGGTATTGATGATGGGCATTTTTATACCCTTTTATTTTATTTTTACCTTTGTATTTTTAACAGACTCGGCTGCAGCTTTTACCGCTTTTTTACCCAAATTAGACTGGGAAAATCCTTTAGCAGCAATAGATGTAAAATCGATCATTGCATTGTCCTTCATAGGCATTCAATTATTAATTGGGTTCTATTTTTGGCAACAGCAACAAAATAGATTTATTATTCAAGTACGAAAATACTGGGGTGTGATGTTATTGACATTAGTTGTTACCTTTTTTCAACCAATCATCTTCTCTTCACAGGCCTTATACGCTTCGGCCATTGTTATAGCCCCTTTGGCTAGTTTTATTAGCTTTTGTTATGCCGGTCCAAAACAGTTAATCATCCCCAATGTCTTTTTTTGGATTTCAGCAGGTTTGATTGTGTATAACCACCTTTTTTAGGTGTAGAATTAGCCCTTTTTAGCAAAGCCTTTTTAAGTACCTTTGTATTTCAATCTTACTCAACTTTTAAGCGTAATAATATGAAATTTGGCGTATTGGTTTTCCCTGGTTCAAACTGTGATAGAGACATGCAAGATGCATTAGAAAAAGACCTTGGTCTTGAAGTGCAAATGTTATGGCATAAGGACAGTGATTTATCTCATTTTAACACGGAGGATTGTATTGTATTACCAGGTGGATTTTCATACGGTGATTATTTACGTTGTGGAGCGATTGCGAAATTTAGTCCAATGATGCAATCTGTGATTGAATTTGCAAATAATGGCGGTAAGGTTTTGGGTGTATGTAATGGTTTTCAAATTTTATGTGAATCAGGTTTGTTGCCAGGGGCATTATTACAAAATGCCAATCAGCAATTTATTTGTAAAAATGTTTTTATTAAATCCGACAAGAGTGGTCCATTGCAAATTCCAATTGCACATGGTGAAGGAAGGTATTTTGCAGATGAAGCGACATTGGCTAGTTTAGAAAAAAACAACCAAATTATTTTCCGTTACTGCGATAAAGACGGCAAAATAGGTAGTGATTCAAATCCGAATGGTTCAATTAAAGATATTGCTGGCATTTGCAATACAGGCAGAAATGTGTTTGGTATGATGCCGCATCCAGAAAGAGCAACTAATCCAGCATTGAATAATACGGATGGTGTTCAGGTATTTGAATTATTAGGCTTATTGAAAACTGTAGCTGCTTTATAAATTTTATAAGAAAGGGCTTTCCTAGTTTTAGATGTATTTATTAAAAAAATTGTTGAGATGAAAAAAATATTGCTTGCTTTTTTATTTTTTGGATTTGCATTACAAAGTCAATCGCAAAAATTAGCTCCAGTAAAATGGGCTTATCAAGCAGTTAAGACTGGAGACAAAAAATACAATATTATTATTACTGCAAACGTAGATGCGCCTTGGCATATCTACTCTCAATTTGTAAAAAAAGGGCCTGTACCAACCACTGTTCAGTTTGCTAAAAATCCATTGGTTATAATAAATGGCACCACAAAGGAAGTAGGCAATTTGGAAAAAAAGTTTGATAAAAACTTTGATGCTGTCATTGGCTCTTTTGGCGGTAAAGTACAATTTATACAGGCTGTGACTTTGAAAGTAAACACCAAGACCAAGTTGACTGGAACCATTGAGTATATGGTTTGCAATGAGGAAAGATGTTTACCTCCAACAAAACAAAGTTTTGAAGTGGATATTCAATAAATCCCAAACCATATCCATGCGTAATTTATTCTTGACTTTTATTGCACTATTCTTCACTGTATCACAGTTGCAAGCTCAGGCAGACAGTATTGCAAAAGCGACTGTTCAAATAGCAGCAAAAAATGATTCTACTTATACGATACAAGTAAGCGTAAATGTTCAAGCTGGATGGAAAGTGTATGACGCGAATGCGGAAGGAGTTGAAGCACCAGGTTTAAAATATACTTTAGAAACAGCGGTGCCTTTGAACAAGCCAACCTATTCAGTAGTCCCTCAGGTACAAAAAGACGATTTATTTACGAATGCAAAAGTTTTTACAGGGCAATTTGATATTAATCATGAAGTTGTTATTCATGGTTTTCAGCCAGATAGTTTAAAAGGGATGGTTGTGATGAGTGTTGGCAAGGTGTCCACTTTTTATGTGATTGAATTACCGATTGCAATGCCATTGGCGAATGGACAAAAAGGTAGTCAGTTCAGTATCTTACTTCCAGCATCGGCACGTAATGCACCTGAAAATGCCTGTGGTGAAACAGCTTCTAGTACAAGTGCCGATAGTGGTGCTTGGGGTGTCTTCTTATTAGGATTTTTAGGTGGATTGATTGCACTGGTTACACCATGTGTTTTCCCAATGATCCCTGTGACGGTTTCTTTTTTCACTAAAAGATCTAAGACCAGAAAACAAGGGATCCAAAATGGATTGATCTATGGCTTGTGTATTTTTTTAATTTACGTATTGGCGAGTGTGCCCTTTCATATTGTAGGTAATGTGCAACCAGAAATTTTCAATAGCATATCTACCAACGCCTGGTTGAACATCGCCTTCTTTGCGATTTTCATTTTCTTTTCAATTTCTTTCTTTGGCTATTTTGAAATTAGTTTGCCTTCGGGTATTGCCAATAAAGCAGATGCTAAGAGCGGTTTGGGAAGCTTAGGTGGTATCTTTTTTATGGCCATCACTTTAGCGATTGTATCCTTCTCTTGTACAGGACCAATCTTAGGTACTTTATTAGTAGGATCATTACAAGGTGGCGCCTGGGCATTAACACAAGGGATGGCAGGTTTTGGATTGGCTTTGGCTTTGCCATTTACTTTATTTGCCATCTTCCCACAATGGCTTCAGAGCTTACCAAAATCTGGCGGCTGGTTGGATACCGTAAAAAAAGTATTGGCCTTTGTTGAATTAGCGCTCGCGTTTAAATTTTTATCCAATGCAGACTTAGTACAACATTGGGGATTATTAAAAAGAGAAGTCTTTATTGGAATATGGATTTTAATTAGTCTTGGATTGACTGCTTATCTATTTGGCTTCTTATTATTACCACACGATGTCAAAGGACAAAAGATTGCTTTAGGCCGAAAATTATTAGGCGGCCTATCCTTAGGTTTTGCATTGTATTTAAGCGCGGGATTGATGCCGCAAAATGCCAATAATTTAAAATTATTAAGTGGATTCCCTCCACCAACACATTATAGCTTATTTACAACTGATAGTTCAAGTCATGGGCTTAAAGCAAATGTAGTCAATGACTATACCAAAGCATTGGAAATGGCGAAGGCACAACAAAAACCAATCTTAATTGATTTTACAGGATGGGCTTGTGTGAATTGTAGAAAAATGGAAGAGCAAGTATGGACAGATCCTGCAGTACAAAAATTTATCCAAGATAATTTCATATTAGTTTCTTTATACGTGGACGATCGTGCTAATTTACCAGTGGCAGAACGTTTTACTTATACCACACAAGGTGGACAACAAAAGCAAATCAATACGGTGGCAGATTTGTGGGCTACTTTTGAGACAGAAAATTTCAATCAATCCTCACAACCTTTATATGTGGTGTTGAGTCCAGACCAAGTATTGCAATCCAATCCAATTGGTTATACGCCAGATATTCAACAATATTTAGAATGGCTACAATGTAGCGCCAAGAAAAAATAACTACATTGTCATACCGCGCTCGTTCATCATCTTTCTTAAGTTAATCAAGCCATAACGCATTCTTCCCAAAGCGGTATTAATACTGCAGTTGGTTAATGTAGCAATTTCTTTAAAACTAAAGTTGGCATAATGTCTTAAGACTATAATTTCTCTTTGTTCTTCTGGTAATAAATCTACTAATTCTTGAATATTTTTATGTGTTTGCGTCCGGGTCATTTTATAATCGGCAGAATGATCGGTATGTTTTATCACTTCAAAAATATCTTGATCATCACTCGTTTTAATAACTGGTGTGCGTTTTACTTTTCTAAAATGGTCCACACAAAAATTATGAGATATTCTTAAAGCCCAAGGAAGAAACTTACCTTCTTCGGCATATTTTCTTTGCTTTAAGTTGTCTATGATTTTAATAAAAATTTCTTGGATTAAATCTTCGGCTAAATAGTTGTCTTTCACCATAAATAAAATAGCATTAAAGATTTTTTCTTGGTAACGATCAATCAAAGCATCGAAAGCACGGGTATTGCCTCCTTGGAAAGATTGGATTAACTCGTTGTCTGTTAGTTCAACTACTTTGTTCATGTTTGGTTTTTATAGGTTGTTATTAGGTCAGGTTTTGGGTACCTTAGGATTGTATTGGAAAATTACTAGCTTATTGTGCCCAAAACGTAGATGTGGGAAACAAGAATTTTGCTTCAAGGATATCCACATTCTATTATTTACAATAATATTAAGGTAGAACACAACCAAATAGGGCATGATGGTGTTATTTTTGTAACATGGCTGTAACTAAGAAAGGACTAGACAAAACGGAGCGAAACAATATCGAAGTGGTGGGTGCAAGGGTGCATAACCTAAAGAATGTATCAGTTGAATTTCCAAGAAACCAATTGATCGTGGTGACGGGGGTTTCTGGAAGCGGAAAGTCTTCTTTGACCATTGACACCCTATTTGCGGAGGGACAAAGACGTTATGCCGAAAGTTTATCCTCTTATGCCAGACAGTTTATGTCTAGAATGGGCAAACCAGATGTCGATTATATCAAGGGTTTATGTCCAGCTATTGCCATCGAACAAAAAGTAACTACACGTACCCCAAGAAGTACAGTGGGCAGCATGACGGAAATTTACGAGTACCTAAGGGTCTTATTTGCTAGGATTGGTAAAACCTATTCACCAATTAGCGGAAAAGAGGTCAAAAAACAAGATGTGCAAGATGTGTTATCCTTTATTGAAAAAGGAAAGCAGGGCGATAAAATGGTCTTATTGGTTTTATTCAAGCAGCATGCTAAAAGAGCGATGCAAGAGGAATTGAATATCCTGATGCAAAAAGGCTTTGCACGTATTTACTTGAGAGCTCCTAAAACCGCACCAGTAATTGTAAGAATAGAAGATGCATTGAACTGGACTAAGAAGGAATTGCAACAACATACCAAAGACAAAGAAATTTATATTTTAATTGATCGTGTGGTGGTGAAAACATTTGAAGAGGATGATATCCATCGATTAACAGATTCCATTGGCACTGCATTTTACGAAGGAGAGGAAATTGTTTGGGTGGAGCAGAATGAAAATACCTTAGTGAGCTTTAATAATAAATTCACTTTAGACGGTATTGAATTCGATGAGCCAAGTCCAAATTTATTTTCATTTAATAATCCCTATGGTGCTTGTCCCACTTGCGAAGGCTATAGCCAAGTGTTGGGGATTGATGCCAACTTGGTGATTCCAAACCCACATTTGTCTGTGTATGATGGTGCAGTGGCGCCATGGAAGGGCGAAAAACTTTCTTGGTGGAAGGATCAATTTGTAAAGGAGGCAGGTAAGGAAGGATTTCCTATTCATCAACCTATCCTTAAATTAACGAAGACGCAATTACAACAACTTTGGAAAGGCGTTGGAAAAGCGTATGGTATTGACGATTTCTTTAAGGATGTTGAAGCGCATTTATATAAAGTACAGTTTCGTGTTTTATTAAGTAGGTATCGTGGCCGAACAGATTGTCCGGATTGTCAGGGATACAGATTGCGTAAGGAAGCATTGTATGTAAAAATTGCAGATCAACATATTGGACAATTGTGCGCATTACCAGTGCAAGATTTACAAGTTTGGTTTAAGCAATTAAAGTTGAGTCCTAGAGATACAGTGATTGCTAAGCGTGTGTTGATGGAAATTGAACAACGCATACAAACATTGATGGATGTGGGTTTAGGTTATTTAACTTTAAGTCGTTTGGCGAATAGTTTAAGTGGAGGAGAAAGTCAGCGTATACAATTAACAAGATGCTTGGGTAGTAATTTAACCAACTCCTTATATATTTTAGATGAGCCATCAATTGGATTGCATTCAAGAGATACAGAGCGATTGATAAAAGTGTTACAAAATTTAAGAGACCTTGGTAATACAGTGGTGGTGGTGGAGCACGACGAACAAATCATGCGTGAAGCAGATTATATCATAGACATGGGTCCCTTAGCGGCGCATTTAGGTGGAGAAGTCGTTGCAGTAGGCAATGCAGCAAAGTTGATGAAAGATAAAAATAGTTTAACTGGAAAATATTTGAATGGTACATTGTCTATTCCAATTCCTGCAAAAACAAGATCAACAAAACATACCATACAATTAGAAGGTGCGTTCTTGCATAATTTAAAAAACATTGATGTGCAATTTCCATTGCAATGTTTGACCGTGGTGTCTGGCGTGAGTGGAAGTGGTAAAACAACTTTGGTGAAGCAGGTTTTGTACAATGCATTGCTAG
The DNA here is from genome assembly GCA_009924165.1 of Chitinophagia bacterium. GTDB lineage: Bacteria > Bacteroidota > Bacteroidia > Chitinophagales > Chitinophagaceae > Sediminibacterium. Next base: position 7,301 of record RFSD01000067.1, read on the forward strand.
ATGCAAAACAATTGCCAACAGAAATGAAGGGGGGATTCAGTGCCATTAAAGGTGATTTGCATTTATTTGATCAAATAGAAATGGTGGATCAAAATCCAATTGGTAAATCGTCCAGAAGCAATCCTGTGACCTATATCAAAGCTTATGATGCAATAAGAGATGTGTATTCAAAACAAGCATTGTCAAAAATAAGGGGCTTCTTACCAAAGCATTTTTCATTCAACGTGGACGGCGGAAGATGTGATACTTGTAAAGGAGAGGGAGAACAATTAGTAGAGATGCAGTTCTTGGCGGACGTGCATTTAGTCTGTGAGGATTGCGGTGGAAAAAGATTTAAAGAAGCAGTATTAGAAGTACAGTATAAAGGAAAAAGTATCCACGATGTATTAGAGATGAGTGTAGACGAAGCCATTGCATTTTTTAGTGAAGAAAAAAATATTGTCTTAGCAATAAGTCCATTACAAGAAGTAGGATTGGGTTATGTGAAGTTAGGACAAAGTAGTAGCACCCTGAGTGGAGGAGAAGCGCAAAGAGTTAAGCTAGCAAGTTTCTTAGGCAAGGGCAAAGCAAGTAGTAAGATGTTATTCATATTTGACGAACCAACCACCGGTTTACATTTTCATGATATCCATAAATTATTAAAAGCCTTTAATGCATTAATAGATCAAGGGCATTCCTTGATTGTAGTGGAGCACAATACCGATATTATTAAGTCGGCAGACTGGGTCATTGATATGGGCCCAGAAGCAGGCATCAACGGAGGCAATGTGGTTTATGCAGGCGTTCCAACAGGATTGGCTAAATGCAAGACCTCGCAAACTGGCAAGTACTTAGGCTAAACCAACTTTTCAAAATACTATTGATAAGGAGATAGAGGCTACTTTGTTAAA
>RFSD01000068.1 GCA_009924165.1 Chitinophagia bacterium
CATTATCTATCAGTTATACGCTCAAACGCAATAGGAGAAAGGATTCTAGTCACCCAATTTTTTTTAAGAAATCTGGATAGATAATCTGAGATAAATAAAGGCCGTAAGCTGGGGTAGAAAAATCGACCCTTTGTTCGTCCTTAGAAGCTACGATTTCATGCCATTCATCTATACTAATTTGCCCTCGTCCAACTTGAACCATCGTACCCACTAAACCGCGGATCATCCCTCTAAGAAAGCGATTGGAGTGGATTTCGAACTGGATGTCTGGACCAGCGTTGGTCCAACTGGCCTTGGTAATGGCACATTGAAAGGTATTCACTTGGGTGTTTTTCTTGGAAAAACTCTCAAAATCAGTGTAGTTCAGTAATGAATCTGCCGCAATTTGCATAAGACTTAAGTCAAGTGGAAAGGGATAAAACCAAGATCTACCCTCTGAAAAGGGGTCTTTGGTTTGATGGAGTCTATATAGATATCCTCTTTTTACAGCATCAAAACGGCTATGCGCCTCGTTTGGAACTGCGTAAATGCCTTTCACCACCACCGAATTGGGTAATATTGCGTTTAAATTATAAACATGCTTTGGCAGTAGCTCTAAGTCCGTGTCAAAATGCAAGAAATTTTGATACGCATGCACCCCTGCGTCAGTCCTAGAGGCGCCTGTTAGTGGAATGGTGGTTCTAAATAAGGTTTCCATAGCGTTTTCAAGGGCGCCCTGCACGGTGGCTTTATTTTGCTGAATCTGAAATCCACCAAATAATGCCCCGTCATAACTTAGTTCTATAAAATACCTTGCCATGGATCATTTAATTGAGCCACTAAGCTACAATTTTTTTGATTCCACCCTATTTTGAGCATCAAAACAGAATCGATTCCTAACTTAGTAACTTTATTAAAAGTCTTACGTTATATGAAATCAATCCATCTTCAAATGAAAAAAATTACCTTATTCGCCTCACTTTTTTTGGCGTTTATTCTAAATGCACAAACAAAAACAGTGCAAGAAGACAGCAGCTGGAAGCAAACCTATCGTGCAGTTGCAACGAAAACCAATAACCTTAAGCATACTAAATTAGTAGCGAATTTTAATTATGAAAAATCGCAAATGCATGGTGAAGTATGGTTGAAATTTCAACCACATTTTTATCCAATAAAAAAATTGGTATTGGATGCAAAAGCAATGGATATAAAAGAAGTTGCATTGATGAATGGAACTGTAAAAACAAAACTATCTTATACCTATGATAGTCTTCAATTGCATATCGACTTGGATAAAACCTATACTGCAAAAGAGTCTTATACCATCTATGTAAAATACATTGCACGTCCGAATGAATATAAAGGAAAAGGTAGTGAAGCCATTAGAGATGCGAAGGGCATGTACTTTATAAATCCTTTAGGAACCGAAAAAGATAAGCCTACGCAAATTTGGACCCAAGGTGAAACCGAAGCAAGTTCAGTTTGGATTCCAACCATTGATCAAACAAATCAAAAAACTACACAAGAATTTTATTTAACTGTACCAAGTAAATATGTGAGTTTATCTAATGGATTATTGGTGAAACAAACAGATTTGAAAAATGGATTTAGAGAAGATGTTTGGAAGATGGACCTGCCGCACTCCCCTTATTTATTTTTTATAGGCATTGGTGATTATGCGGTTGTTAAAGACAGTTATAAAGGCAAGGAAGTAAGCTATTATATTGAAAAGGCTTATGAAAAAGTAGCCAGAAAAATTTATGGCAATACGCCACAAATGATTGCGTTTTTTGAAAGTAAATTAGGTATTGCTTATCCATGGAGTAAATATGCGCAAATTAGTGGTAGAGACTACGTAAGTGGTGCCATGGAAAATACGACTGCTACTTTACATAGCGATGCTGTACAGCAAGATGCAAGAGAATTAGTGGATGGCAATAATTGGGAGAGCACTATTGCACATGAATTATTTCATCAATGGTTTGGAGATTTAGTGACTGCAGAAAGCTGGAGCAATATTACCGTGAATGAAAGCTTTGCCGATTACAGCCAAACGCTTTGGTTTGAACACAGCCAAGGTAAAGATGCAGGTGCATTTGAGAACTATACTGGACTTCGCAACTACCTGAGCAGCCCTAGTGATGCTGAAAAGAATTTAGTGCGCTTTTATTATAAGGATAAAGAAGATGTCTTTGATTTAGTGAGCTACCAAAAAGGTGGACGTATTTTAAATATGTTAAGACATCTGGTAGGCGATGATGCTTTCTTTGCTTCATTGAATAAATATTTAACGGACAATAAATTCTCAAATGGTTCTGCTATCAAACTTAAATTGGCTTTTGAAGCAGTGACTGGAAAAGACTTAAACTGGTTTTTTAATCAATGGTATTTTGGAAGTGGACATCCTTATGTGCGCATTGGTCAAAAATATATGGCAGACCAACAAAAAGTTTTAGTGACCATCCAACAAACACAAACACAAAATAAATTATTTACTTTACCTATAGGCATTGATGTATATATAAATGGCAATCGCAACCATTATGAAGTATGGAGTAAAAACAAAGTGGATAGTTTTTATTTTCCAGCAGCTGTTGCACCAGACAATGTGAATGTAGATAATGATAAAGTTTTATTGTGGGCAAAAGATGAGTCCAAGCCAATAGAACAATACGCCTATCAAATGAAGCATGCACGTAATTTTATGGACCGTTTTGAAGCCGCGAATGAAGCTGCTACGAACCTTAAAAATCCTGCAGCTAAAACGATCATAGAAGCAGCAATTAAAGATACTTTCCATGTAATCCGTTCTATTGCTTTGAATAGTTATAATCCTAGTGCGATAGATGCCGTAATGGAAGCACAAGTGATCCAAATTGCAAGTTCAGACAAAGTAAGCACAGTAAGAGAAGATGCAATCAATGTGTTGAGTAAAATCAACAAACCTGGCTTCACAGCTTTGTATGAAAAATGGGTAAATGATTCATCTTACACCGTGGCTGGGGCAGCTTTAGCCGCTTTAGAAATAGTTGATAGTGCAAAAGCATTCACCATTGCGAAGCAGTTTTCTACACAGCCATTGAAGAAAAGATTGAATGCAGTGGTAACAACTATATTGACAAAATATGGCGATGTATCAGTTTTCGATTTTGTAGCAAATACCTATGCTAAATTAAATATTCAGTCATCTGAGAAATTTGAAATGACGATGCCATTTGCACAGTTATTGATTAAAACAACGGACCCTGTAAAGTTTAAGAAAGGGATTGATTTGATTGTTGAATTTAGAGAAGCCATCCCTCAAGGATATCGTGCACAGACAGATCCTTATTTTAATTTTAAAATACTAGGTGATATCATTAAAGCTAAAAAGCAAAAAGGTGAATCTGAATTAGCAGAAATAGTTGGTGCAGTATTACCGAAAATGTAATCTATAAATAATATGAATATGGATGGATCATTCAAATCATTTATAAACTTAACTAAAAGAGCCTCCATTGGAGGCTCTTTTTTATTCAATATGTTCTAATAATTAATCTTACCAAGAGCCGCCAGCGCCACCGCCACCAGAGCTTCCACCGCCAAAGCCGCCAAATCCTCCACCGCCGCCGCTCCATCCACCTCCACCGTGTCGACCACCACCGCCTAATAAAGAACCTAGTAACATGCCTGTAGCAACATCACTAAATCCTCCACCGCCAATATTGGATCCACCGCCACCGCGTCCATTTCTTAAGACTACAAAAATGATGATTAAGATGATTAAAAATAATCCTCCACTTCCTTTTGACTTGGACCTTGTTTTCTTTGCTTTTGCGACTTTGTATTCTCCGACTGCAGCTTTCGCAATATTGTCTGTGGCTTGGTCAATGCCTTCGTAATAATTACCCGCTTTAAATGCAGGTTTAATATCGTTGTCAATAATATTTAAAGCTGTGATATCTGGGATGGCACCTTCTAAGCCATAGCCCACTTCGATCCTAATTTGACGATCGTTGATGGCAATTAATAAGAGTACCCCATTATTGGTTTTCTTATTGCCTATGCCCCAGTCTCTAAATAATTTTGTCGCATATTCTTCCTTTGGATAACCATCTAAGCTTGGGATAATGACCACAGCTATTTGATTGGAACTGCTATCGTCAATCGCCACTAATTTGTTTTCCAAAGCCTGCTTTTGTTCAGGCGTCAATACACCAGCCACATCTGTTACAAGGGTTGGTGGATTAGGCTTCGAAATAATATTTTGAGCAAAACTATTATTCGCAAAAAGAGTTGCTTGTAAAAATAAAAATGTCGTTAAAAGAAAAGGCAATGCGCCAATTAATTTTATTTTTCTCATTTGCCCATCATGATTTCGTCAGATAATTCATTTTCATCCGTTACACGATCATATGGAAAATGATCTTTCAATGCATGACCAACAGCATCAATCACACCTACTATGCCATCAACATAATTGGCTTGTTTAAAATGACCCGTCATGTCTTGCACTTGTTGGTACCAAAATTCAACGCCTACTTTTTCATGAATTTGCTGATCGCCATAAATAGCCAATTTCTTGTCCGATACGGCCACGTATACCAATACACCATTGCGGTCCTTGGTCTCATTCATTTTGTTCTTAAAAAATATTTCGGTCGCACGTTGTAATGCGTCCTGTTTTTTAGGAATACTTGTCTCTACAAATACTCGGATCTCACCGCTAGTATTTTGTTCAGCAGCTTGAATCGCCTGGACAAGCTGTTGCTTGTCCGAGGCACTCAATAAGTTATCCGTTTTGGATTTAAATAGATTCAGTGGATTCCACATAGTGTTGATTGTTTGGAGTTTTAAAACAGACTTAGAATTTTACTTCTGGCGCTTTGGAAGCACCTTCGTCTGCTTTAAATCCTTCTTTGGTTTTGAAACCAAACATACCAGCTACCAAGTTCAAAGGAAATGATCTTGCTCTTTTATTGTAATCAGCGATGGCAGCGTTAAAGTCGTTTCTTGAAACTTTAATTCTGTTTTCAGTACCTTCTAACTGCGCTTGTAAACCACGGAAGGCATCATTCGCTCTTAAATTAGGATAGTTTTCTGAAACCACTAATAAACGACCCAAAGCCTGAGACAATTGTCCTTGATTGGCTTGGAACTGTTGTAATTTTTCTGGTGTCAAATCCTTCGCATCCACTTTCATTTGTGTAGCACTTGCACGAGCAGCAATTACATTTTCTAAAGTAGATTTTTCAAAATTTGCTTCACCCTTAACTGTGTTCACCAAGTTCGGGATTAAATCCGCACGTCTTTGGTAATCACTTTGCACGTTATTCCATGCTTGATTTACATTCTCGTCTTGATTCACTAAGCCATTATAGCCGTTGCAACCATAGCCTATTAAAATTACGAGTACTCCTAAAAAAATGAATAGTCCTAAATTTTTACGTAACATAGTTTTTGTATTTGTTTATAAAGATAGAGCAAAGCTAGTACCAAACACGATTTATGACGGAAAGTCCTGACAAAAAGAACCCTCCCCAAAGCGGGAAGGGTTATAATTAACAAGTTGTTATAAATTATTCACTCAAATTCGAATACCTAGGCTTTAATAGCAGCAATACCTGGCAAAATTTTACCTTCAAAATATTCCAATAAAGCGCCGCCGCCAGTACTTACATAACTTACTTTGTCATTGAAACCAAACTGATTCACGGCTGACACACTGTCGCCACCGCCTACTAAACTAAAAGCACCTTTTTCAGTCGCTTCGGCTACTGCTTCAGCAATCGCTTTGGTTCCTCCTTGGAAGTTTGACATTTCAAACACACCCATTGGACCATTCCATAAAACAGTTTTACTAGCTAAAATCACTTCCTTGAACTTTGCTCTTGAATGTTCCCCAATGTCCAATCCCATCCATCCGTCTGGAATCGACATACTCTCGCAATTTTTTCTTTCCGTATCATTTGAAAATGCGGTGGTGATAATATTGTCTACCGGCAAATGAATATTGACACCTTTAGCTTTTGCTTTTGCTAAAATTTCTAAAGCAAGTGGCATACGATCGTCTTCGCAAATGGATGTACCAATGGAACCATCTTGCGCTTTAAAGAAAGTATACGCCATCCCGCCACCTATGATAATATCGGTAGCGCGCTCTAATAAATTTTCAATGATCAAAATTTTATCAGACACTTTCGCACCACCAATGATGGCAGTAAAAGGTTTTTGTGCTTCGTGCAATACTTTCTCTGCACTCACCACTTCTGCTTCCATCAAGTAACCAAAAGTTCTATTTTCTTTTGAAAAATATTGTGCAATGATTGCTGTAGAAGCATGGGCTCTATGCGCTGTACCAAAAGCATCATTCACATACACATCCCCTAGCTTCGCTAATTTTTCGGCAAATGCTGCGTCTCCTTTTTCTTCTTCTTTATAAAATCTTAAGTTCTCTAATAACAACACCTGGCCTGCTTTTAAAGCTGCTGCTTTATTTACAGCGTCTGCACCTATACAATCATCTGCAAACTGCACTTCCTTGCCACCTATTAGTTCTGACAAATGCGCCACCACATGTTTTAAAGAATATTTATTGGTTGGGCCATCTTTTGGTCTACCCAAGTGACTCATTAAAATAACAGCACCACCGTCTTGTAAAATTTTATTGATTGTTTTTACAGTGGCACGCATACGTGTGTCATCTGTAATTTGAAATTGCTCATTCAAGGGCACGTTAAAATCCACACGTACAAGGGCTTTTTTACCCGCGAAAGAAAAATTTTGAAAGGCACTCATAATTATAATTTAAGTCTGTTTGTATTAATTGGTATTGGAACTAAATTAAAAATGCCCTCCCGAGGGAAGGCATCTTATATAAAAAATCTTATTTTATTTTACTTGCAAAGTATTTCACTGTGCGCACTAATTGACTTACATAGCTCATTTCGTTATCGTACCAAGCCACTGTCTTTACCAATTGAACATCGCCTTGTGTCATTACTTTTGTTTGCGTTGCATCAAACAAAGAGCCGTATGATATTCCAATGATATCAGAACTTACAATTTCATCTTCGGTATAACCAAAAGATTCATTCGCAGCGGCTTTCATTGCTGCGTTTACTTCTTCTGCAGTTACTTTCTTTGTTAAGATAGTCGTTAACTCCGTTAAAGAACCGGTGATGGTTGGAACGCGTTGTGCAGATCCATCTAATTTACCTTTTAAGCTTGGTAATACTAGCCCGATTGCTTTTGCAGCACCTGTTGTGTTAGGTACAATGTTTGCAGCAGCTGCTCTTGCTCTTCTTAAGTCATTTTTTGGATGTGGACCATCTAATGTATTTTGATCATTCGTATAGGCATGCACAGTTAACATTAAACCTGTCACGATGCCAAATTTTTCTTCTAGCACTTTTGCCATAGGCGCTAAACAGTTCGTAGTACAAGATGCACCAGAAATCACTGTTTCAGTACCATCTATGATTTCATGATTGGTATTGAACACCACTGTTTTCATTTCACCAGTTGCTGGAGCAGAAATCACTACTCTCTTAGCACCTGCTTTAATATGTAATTCTGCTTTTTCTTTGTCTGTAAAGAATCCAGTTGATTCAATCACCACGTCTACATTATGCGCACCCCAAGGAATTTGAGATGGATCTCTTTGTGCATATATTTTTACAGCATGGCCATTCACCAATACTGAATCATCTGTTGATTTTACTTCTGCATCAAAACGTCCTTGTGCACTATCGTACTTTAATAAATGAGCTAAAACGGCTGGAGAAGTAAGGTCGTTGATCGCCACTACTTCGATTCCTGGTGTATTGTAAATTTGACGAAAAACTAAACGTCCGATTCGGCCAAAACCATTGATTGCTACTTTTACTGAACTCATTGTATTCGATTTATTTATTAATAGAGTTGCGAAGATACAATCCTTTTAAAAATAAAATCCTAAAACCGGATTAAATAAACGAACAAGACTCAATAAAAACAAGCTTTTAGACATTCATTAGGAAGATACATTAAACACAAACCTTTGCAGTAGCCACATTCTTGTAATAGTTAATTTCTCAAAATCAGGAAAAAAAGGACAAATTGTTTGGCAGTAAAGCCTTTGAATCCTATTTTTGCGACCCAATTGACCCAAAAGGTCGTACAGTTGGCCGG
>RFSD01000069.1 GCA_009924165.1 Chitinophagia bacterium
TTTTATCCTTTATTGGTTGGGCTGGCATTTAGGTATTTATACAATGTTGAGAAAAGCAGGTGTGTCGGTAAATAAAGCCATCATTCCAATTTATAATACTTGGGAAGTTGTACAACTTTGTAAAATTCCAAAATTTTGGTTTTGGATTCAATTGATCCCAATAGTGGGGCAATTTGTAAGCTTATGGATTACAATTTTATTTGTAATGCATTTTAAAAGAGTCAATTTTTTTCATCATACATTAACAGTTTTGGTTCCTTTTTTATATTTACCCTATCTTGGATTGAATCAAAAAGAACAATGGTACGGGGACGGTGCATTAGCACATTACCATAAACCAGCATCAAGAGAGTGGGTAGATGCAGGTGTGTTTGCAATTGTAGCTGCAACTTTGATCAGAACATTTTTATTTGAGGCCTACGTAATTCCTACTGAGAGTATGGAAAAGACTTTATTAGTGAATGATTTTTTATTCGTAGATAAAGTGACTTTTGGTGCAAGAATTCCACAAACACCTTTATCATTTCCATTTGTTCATAATACTTTGCCAGGGTCACCAACAACCCCTTCCTATTTGAAGTGGATTCAATTAGATTACAAACGATTTCCTAAAATAAGGGATGTCAATAGAAACGATGTGGTTGTATTTAATTTCCCTGCAGGAGATACCATCATTAACTTGCCAGAATTTGGTTCAAAGATTCCTTATTATGATGTGTTAAGAAGTCCTCAATATAATAATGATCGAGCAAAATTACAGGCGGATTATCCAATTTTAGTGCATCCAATGGATAAGACAGACAACTACATTAAAAGATGTGTTGGTATTCCAGGAGATATCATTGAAATTAAAAAAAGCCAATTATGGGTGAATGGTGCACCAGCATTGGTAGCGCCATTTATGCAGACAGAATATTTAGTAGAAACAGATGGTAGACCACTTGCAGAGGATTTTATCCAAGACAGTTTAGGCATCAATATCAATGAAGCTACATCTGATTTTCAATTTGTAGAAGGGCAATCTAATACCTTTAAATTAAACCTCACCGCATCAGCTGCAGCAAGTGTAAAAAGATTACCGAATGTAAAATCGGTTGTTTTATTTGAAGACCAAAATGTGGGCTATACTTTCCCAAATGATATGACTCATTTTCCATGGACTGCAGATAATTTTGGACCGATAAGAATTCCAAAAAAAGGGGATCAGGTTCAGTTGAATGATAGTACTATAGAATTGTATAGAAGAGTGATTGAAGGGTATGAGCAACAAAAATTAACTTCTCAAAATGGGCAATATTTTATCAATGGAAAAGTAGCAAGTACTTATACCATACAGGGAAATTATTATTGGATGATGGGGGACAATCGCCATCGTAGCCAAGATAGTCGTTACTGGGGTTTTGTGCCAGAGACACATATTGTTGGTCGTGCAGCTTTGATTTGGTTTAGCTATAGTCAATCTATCAGATGGAATAGGCTTTTTAATTTGATAAAATAAAAACATGCACAAAAAATTCGAATTCGAATACGAAGCATTGGATTCAAAAGAAGCTTTATTAGGGGAAGACCTTACTTTATTAGATGCCGCTTTCAAAGCAGTTGAAACAGCTTTTGCGCCTTATTCTAAATTCAAAGTGGGTGCTGCTGCTAGGTTATCAAATGGACAAATCATTCTGGGGTCCAATCAAGAGAGTGCAAGTTATCCTGTAGGTATTTGTGCAGAGCGAACCCTTTTGAATAGTATAGGAAGTCAATTCCCAAATGAAACTATTTTAGCCATGGCCATTAGCTACATACCAAATGGTATTGCATCAGACCATCCATTATTTCCTTGTGGGATGTGCAGACAATCTTTATTAGATTACGAAATACGCTACAAGAGTCCAATCAAGCTTATTTTAGCTGGGGAAACAGGAAAGGTAATGTTGATACCTTCAGCATCCAATATCCTCCCATTTGGGTTTACAGGCTCAATTTTAGGCAAATAAGGTTTGAACGCCAAGTCCAATTCTAAATTCATGTTGCAATAGCCATTTCTTTCTGGCCAATCCCCAAGCATACCCAGTCAAATTTCTATCTGAACCAATAATTCTATGGCAGGGTACAATAATGGCTATCTTATTTTTACCATTAGCGGATGCAGCTGCTCTTATTATTTTAGTATCTCCTAATTTTTTTGCTAGATCTGCATAACTCATCGTCTTGGCATAAGGTACTTCATATAATTCTTTCCATACCTTTTGTTGGAAATCTGTCCCTGATTGATGAATGGGCACTGTAAATTGAGTTCTACTACCATTGAAGTAGTCTATTAGTTCATCGATGCAATGGTGAATAATAGGAGGGCTTTCAATCCCTTCATTGTTTGAAATCGACTCTGAATCATCGACAAATGTAATAGCTTGAATGCAATTCCAATGAGCAATAATTTTAATTCGACCAATTGGACTGGTATAAATATGTTCGAATTGTTGCATGCTAATTTAAATGATGCTTAATCTAATATTTTTGCCAATTCGATTAAATCATCTTGTTTAAAATGGAGTGTTGGACTCTGAAAACATTTTGCAAATTCAAGGATTAATTTCTTAATCACTCTTTGGTTGGAAAGGCGCTTATAATAAACTGTTTTGGGTTCAATATTGTGCCTTAAAAAATATTGGTCCATATCTTTTTGTGAAAAAGGGTGGCCAGAAGTGCCTTCCACATAAAATTGAATAAATTCTTGAGGATTAGTTACAATCTCATGTGGTTCCCAGTCTGCACTAAAATAAGCAAGGATACATTGCTTAGGAATATTGATCCATTCTGCATGTATTTCTAATTGTTGACATAATTCTGCATAGATCAAAGAATTCGCGAATGCGTTTCCTGGTTTAGCTTGAAGCGGGGAGGATACTAAAAAATCTTCTGGATTGTCGTAGTTAACTTCGACACCTTTAATTTGATAATAGCTAAATAAAATATTTCGAATGACATTGGCCTGTTCCAAAGGTGTTAAATAATTATTTAGTTCAAGCCAGGTATTACGTCTTATTTTTTCTAGTTGATGTCTCAGTGGATCCAAGGCCAACTCAGGGAACTGATATTTAACTAAAATCAATGCACCTTCAAAAAGAGAAGGCTTAGGCAACGCAGCCCAATCCCTCAATTGTTGTTGTATGTCTTTAAGTCGAAGCCTGTAAATCATTTTTTCGATGCGCTCCAATGTGGTTTCTTCTAAAGTATTTTCCCATAAATTTTCTAGGTCGGGAATGATAGGGGTGCCATAGTCTAATAACCTATTGGAAATCGTACTAAATACTTCCTCATCTGGGTCGTCAATGAGGGTAAATAAGGCTTTTATTTCTTCGTTTTTAGGTATCATGGGCAATAAAGGCTTGCTTTTTATTATTCAAAATGACAAAAAAAATATGAAAAAAACGATTATAGTTATACAACTATTGTGGATATATAATGTCTGTAAATGATATACTATTTAGAATAAATTTACGTTCGTTATTATTAGCTATAATTGCATATTTATGCTTTATTTAGCATTAATAAGGCTTATTTGAGTCATTTAAAGCGTACTTTGTGCATACTAAATTTTAAACTAGTCTATGCAAACTCAAACAGTGGCCATACCCAAATTCCCTGTAGTGCAAAAATCATTACATGCCGAATTAAAGCGGAGAGTGAACCAATATCTTGAAGAACAAACCATTCGTGGCACAGGTAATTATAAATTATTTACAAAAGCGGTTATTTTAATAAGCTTATTCTTTATTACTTATATCCATTTAGTATTTTTTACCCCATCAACAGCTATTGCTATTTTGGAGTGTTTATTTTTTGGGGGCTTAATTGCAGCTATTGGATTCAATATCATGCATGATGGAAGCCACGGTAGTTTTAGTAAATACGCTTGGTTAAATAAATTGGCATCATCGTCTATCAGTATTCTTGGAGCGAGTCGTTTTATGTGGAGTATGAAGCATGTATCCATACATCATACCTATACCAATGTGGATGGAGTAGATGATGATATTGAAGTGGGTGTTTTCATGCGTATGGCCCCAACACAAAAACATTATGTATTACATCGTTTTCAACATCTTTATTTTAGTATTCTATACATGCTATTGTATGTCTTCTGGATTTTCTTTACTGACTATAATAAATACTTTAAAGGCAAGATTGGTTCTATTCCATTGAAAAAAATGTCTATTGCCGATCATTTTGAATTCTGGATTGTAAAAGTATACCATGCAGCTATTTTTGTTGTAGTGCCGATTGTGATGCTTGGATGGCAAGCATGGTTAGTTGGGTTTATAGTAAGTACTTTTTTTGCTGGATTTATTTTAAGTATTGTATTTCAGTTAGCACATACTGTGGAGCATACAGAATTTCCAATAGCGAATCAACCAGAGAATAGATTGCCCGACGAATTTGCTGCACATCAAATTCAAACAACGGCTAATTTTGCTACAAAAAGTAAAGTTATTTCTTGGTTAGTCGGTGGATTAAATTTTCAAATTGAGCATCATTTATTTCCAAAAATTTCACATGTGCATTATCCTGCAATTAGTAAGATTGTGAAAGAAGCATGTGCTGAATTTAAATTGAATTACATTGAATATCCAACGGTATTGGAAGCAGTTAAAGCCCATGTTCAATTCTTAAAGTCAATGGGTCAACCTAGCCCATCAATAGCTTAGTATCTTATAGGGTACATATAAAAAAAGAGCGCATCCTTGATGCGCTCTTTTTTTATGCCTTCTTTTTTCTTGCAGTTTTGCGTGGAGGATTCTTTTTCAATTCTTCAATGATTTCCTTCACTTCCTCAATTGTCAAGTCTTCCACTTTTTCTTGCTGCTCTTTAGTGAGTTTGAAATTACGTAAGCCTTGTTTGATATATGGGCCATAAGGACCTCTTAATAATTGGATCTTTTCTTTTTCAAATACTTTAATTGTACGTTCATCTTTTGCCTTGCGTTTTTCAGCAATCATTGGCGTCAATTCCTCGAGCGTAACCGTGTAAGGGTCCATTTCCTTATTCAATGAGTAGAACTTCTTGCTATGCGCAGCATAAGGGCCAAATCGGCCGATATTTACAGACACTTCTTCTTCCTCAAATAAACCTAAGGTTCTAGGAAGTTTAAATAGTTCCATTGCTTCATCAAAACAGATGGTTTCGATACTTTGAGAAGCTTTTAATTTTGCAAATCTTGGTTTTTCCTCCTCATCCTGGTGGCCAATTTGAACCATTGGGCCATATCTTCCCATTCGTGCAATCAATTTCTTTCCACTCACTGGATCAACTCCTAATTCACGTTCACCTTTTGCTCTTTCGGCTGTTTCTAATGTATGTTCAATGGTTTCATGGAATGGTTGGTAGAAATTCTCCAACATCTTACTCCATTTTAATTTACCATCTGCTATTTCATCAAATTGACCCTCTATTTTTGCAGTGAATCCAAAGTCCATGACTTTTTCAAAATGCAATTTCAAAAAGTCAGTCACTACTAAACCTAAGTCAGTTGGAGATAATTTATTTTTTTCTGCTCCAGTGATTTCAGAAGCAGACTCTGTTTTAATTTCATCTTTTGGATTAAGTGAAAGTATCTGATAGATTCTTTTTACACCTTCTTTCTCTCTTTTTTCTACATAATTACGTTTCATGATGGTCGTAATAGTAGGTGCGTAGGTAGATGGTCTGCCAATCCCTAATTCTTCTAATTTTTTCACTAAACTTGCTTCGGTGAATCTAGAGGCAGGACGGCTGAATCTTTCTAGTCCAGTCATACTATGGAATTCAAGCACCTGGCCTTTTGTTAATGGAGGTAATAAGCTTTCGTCTCCTTCTCCTAATGCTGGTTCTTCATCCAGATCGTCGTCATCTTTACCTTCTAAATATACTTTTAAGAAGCCATCAAATTTCATCACTTCGCCACTAGCAGTTAAAGTTTCTTTATTGGTAGAGATCTCTATTTTAGCAGTTGTTTTTTCAAATTGTGCATCACTCATTTGAGATGCGATGGTTCTTTTCCAAATCAATTCATATAATCGATTGGTGTCTGCATCATCTACCTTAGACTCGTTCATGTATGAAGGACGAATGGCTTCGTGCGCTTCTTGTGCATTTTCGTTTTTATTCTTGAATTTTCTTGGCTGATAATATTTTTCGCCGAAGCTAGAATTGATTTCTGCTTTAATTGCATCAATTGCAGTTTCACTTAAGCTAATACTATCTGTTCTCATGTAAGTGATCTTACCACTTTCATATAATTTTTGAGCAAGTAACATGGTTTTACTTACGCTATATCCTAATTTTCTGGATGCTTCTTGTTGAAGGGTAGATGTCGTGAAAGGAGCGGATGGTGTACGTTTCCCGTCTTTTACAGTAATATCTTTTACTGTGTATTTTGCGCCTTTACATTCATTTAAAAACTTTTCAGCAGCACCTGCAGTGGTTAATTTCTGCGGACCTTCTGCTTTGAATTTAACTTTCTTTTTATTGATGTCTAATGCAGAAAATAATGCCGATATTTTAAATACACTTTCAGGTATAAAATGGTTGATCTCTCTTTCTCTTTCTGCGATCAATCTAACTGCAACACTCTGCACACGACCAGCACTCAAACTTTTTTGCATGCCAATTTTACGCCATAAAACTGGACTCAATTCAAATCCAACTATTCTATCTAAAATTCTTCTTGCTTGTTGTGCATCCACCAAATCCATATTGATTAATCGTGGATTGGCAACTGCTTTTTTAATGGCTGGAGCTGTGATTTCATGAAATACAATACGCTTCGTTTTCTTTGGATCCAATCCCAATACTTCGGCTAAATGCCAGCTGATACTTTCTCCTTCACGGTCCTCATCCGACGCAAGCCAGACTTCTTTTGCCTTCTTGGTCATGGATTTAAGTTCCTTCACCACTTTCTCTTTTTCACTCGGCACCATATACCTTGGCGCAAAATGATTTTTCATATCAATACCCATATCATTTTTCTCCAAATCTCTGATATGGCCGTAACAGCTTCTAACTTCAAATTCATCGCCTAAAATCTTCTCTATCGTCTTTGCTTTTGCAGGCGACTCCACAATTAATAAGTTCTTTGACATAGTTCAAACCGCTCCTACGGGTTATTTATATATTGAAAATCAACTATTTATACGCTAAGATAAGTTAAGTATTATGGCCACGCTTATATTTATCTGTGATGCAATATTATAGCTTTCGTCTAAAAAATAAAAATGATCTACTTGGAAGGGGTCAAAAAAGCCATAATTTGATCCATCACTTCTGCCGATTTATACACTTTATTATGTCCTAATCCTTTGGTAATCAAAAAATTGATATTGGATGGTGCATTTTCTTTAAATTCAATGATATCCTCAAAAGGACAAACCATATCTTTTTCATCATGTACCCACAATACCGGACCTTTATAGTTTGCTAAAGCTCTATCTGCTGCAAAATATTCAACTTTGTGCTGTGTTTTGCTGCTAACATCATTCAAAAAAGCTGCAATAGTGACTTCATTTAGGTGCATCATCTTAAAAAAGTTGGCAAAAGTGGTGGTGGTTTTTGTGGCGGGGGCAATCAATACAAATTTTCTTGTATCCGCCTGATCAACTTGTTCGGCAATCATAGATAACGTAAGCGCTCCAAGAGAATGACCTATAAAATGATGCACTGGTCCTGCTTGTTGCATGATCTGTTGAATGGCTTCTTGATAAACCACTACATGAATGTGTTTTCCTTCGCTTTGGCCATGCGCAGGGGCGTCAAAAGCAAGTACACGATATCCCATTTTAAGCAATGGTGCAATATAGTGTTCAAATTTGTAGGCATAACTGGCATACCCATGGGCAATTAATACAGTTTGATTATTGGGCTTATTTGGCAGCCATTCAAATCCATGAATTTTGGTCTGATCTAATAAAACCACTGTTCGCTTTGTAGCATGATTGAAAATAGCCGGTGCTTTTCGTTTTTTATATTTAGGATAAGGGGTGCAAAAAAGGTCAAATGCCATCCTGCCCGCGGTAGCAGGTGCCAATTTACTGATGGTTTTG